>JADDYF010000076.1 GCA_015712185.1 Bacteroidales bacterium | reverse complement strand
CGAGTTTACTCATTTGGAAATAAAACTGCAGAGGGCAAAGCCGAAATGAAAAACCTTCTGGGAGGTAAAGGAGCAAACCTTGCAGAGATGTGCCTGCTGGGACTTCCTGTACCTGCTGGTTTCACCATTACCACTGAAGCCTGTACCGAGTATTATGAAAAAAACTGTACACTACATCCCGACCTGATGCCGGAAGTCTGGCAGGCAATGAAGCTGACGGAGAAAACCATGAATATGAAATATGGTGATCCTGAAAACGCCTTGCTGGTCTCCTGCCGCTCAGGCGCACGGAAATCGATGCCGGGAATGATGGATACAGTGCTCAACATAGGACTCTGCTCAGCCACCATCCCCGGATTTCTTAAGAAGACAAATAATCCCAGATTTGTATGGGATTCTTACCGCCGTCTTATTATGATGTATGCCGACGTTGTGATGGAGAAAGCCGAGGGAATTGAGCTTGGTGAAGGCAAAGGCATCCGCAAACAACTAGATGAGAAACTCGACGGATTCAAAAAACAGAAGGGATATAAGTCTGATACTGAGATACCTGCAGAAGAACTGAAACTTCTTTCCGATGAATTTAAAAAGATCGTGAAACAGGTTCTTGGAAAACCATTCCCCGATGATGCAAAGGAACAGCTTGAGGGCAGTATCAAGGCGGTATTCAAGAGCTGGAATGGGAAAAAGGCTGTTTCGTACCGCCGCATTGAAGGGATTCCTGATGACTGGGGAACAGCGGTGAATGTCCAGGCGATGGTATTCGGCAATATGGGCGACACTTCAGCTACGGGAGTTGCCTTCACACGTAATCCTGCAACAGGAGAAAACCTCTTCTACGGTGAATGGCTCGTGAATGCCCAGGGAGAAGATGTTGTAGCCGGTATCCGGACCCCAAGCCCGCTCAATAATGAGACAAAGAACGAACAGAACAAGCATCTGAAGAGCATGCAGGAAGCTATGCCACAGACATATAAGGAACTCTGCGATATCCGCAATATCCTCGAGAAATCGTTCCGCGACATGCTTGATATCGAATTCACCATACAGGAGAGCGTTCTGTATATGCTGCAGTGCCGTGCAGGAAAGAGAACCGGTACAGCAGCTCTGAATATGGCGATGGATATGCTCCATGAAGGGCTTATCGATGAAAAAACCGCCGTAATGCGCGTTGATCCTGCACAGCTTGACGAACTGCTCCACCCTATTTGTAATCCGGAAGCTGAAAAGAAAGTAAAGCCTGTTGTCAAGGGATTGCCGGCAGGACCGGGAGCAGCAGTGGGGAAAGTGGTGTTTACTGCTGAAGATGCAGTGGCATGGTTCCGCAAGGGTGAAAAAGTAATCCTCCTTCGTGAAGAGACCAATCCTGAAGATGTCGAAGGTATGCGGGCTGCAGAAGGTATCCTGACCGCCAGAGGAGGAATGACGTCTCATGCCGCACTTGTTGCCCGCGGCTGGGGAAAATGCTGCATCGTGGGTGCGGGAGGCCTTCATGTTGAAGCTGCATCAAAAACCGCCAAGGTAAGCGGATCCAACATAGTGATCAAGCAAGGAGATGTTCTGACTCTTAACGGAACAAAAGGAAATGTATATACCGGAGCAATTGAACTAATGGATGCATCAGAGAATCCAAGGTTCCAGGATTTCATGAAGCTGGTTGACAAATACCGGAAAATGGGAGTGCGTACAAATGCTGATACTCCTGCTGATGCAAAAGTTGCACGTGATTTCGGAGCAGAGGGCATAGGCCTTTTCCGTACAGAACATATGTTCTATGGCAAGGGCTCGGAACAGCCATTATTCCTCCTGAGAAAGATGATCCTCAGCAACAGCGAGACAGAACGCCGAATAGCACTCGATGAGCTGTCGGGCTTTGTCAAGAAGGATATGAAAGCCACACTAGACGCCATGGACGGCCTGCCTGTTACATTCAGGCTGCTCGATCCTCCTCTTCATGAATTCGTTCCCCAGGGAGCAGAAAAGCAGGACGAGCTCGCAAAAGCGCTTGGCATCACAAGAGAAGATGTCGAAAAGCGCGGAGATGCACTGCATGAATCGAATCCCATGATGGGCCACCGCGGTGTGCGGCTGGGCATTACCTATCCCGAGGTCACCGAGATGCAGGTAAGGGCAATGTTCGAAGCAACAATGGACCTGATAAAGGAAGGCAAGCACCCTCATCCCGAGTTAATGGTCCCCGTGACATGTGATGTTTCAGAACTTGATGTAACGAAAAAAGTTGTCGACAAGGTTTATGATGAGGTCTGTAAAAAATACGGAGTAAATAAGATAGATTATAAATATGGTACAATGATTGAGATACCTCGCGCTGCCCTCCTCTCCGACCGTATGGCAAAATCCGCCGAATTTTTCTCATTCGGAACAAACGATCTTTCGCAGATGACATTCGGCTTCAGCCGCGACGATATCGGAGGTTTCCTCCACGATTATCTTGACAAGAAAATGCTTTCGGCAGATCCGTTCCAGACTATTGACCTGGATGGAGTCGGACAGCTGATCACAATGTCGGTACAGAGAGGCCGTGCTACCAGACCCGATCTGAAAATCGGTATCTGCGGCGAGCAGGGTGGCGATCCGGCATCTGTTGAGTTTTGCTTCAGGACAGGACTGACCTATGTAAGCTGCTCCCCGTTCAGGGTGCCAATAGCAAGGCTGGCAGCATCACAGGCGTCAATAAAATTCGGTAGATAGGATCAGCAGTTACAGCAACGTAGATTAATACGTTTAATAATACGTTGATTAATACGTTGATTAATGGCTCTGTTATGTTTTAGAACGCATCTATTCTACTTAAACTCCCTTTCCCGTCCCGATTGCGGGAGGCTTTGCGCTCCTTCCCCTGTGGGGGAAGGCTGGGATGGGGGTTTAAACACCCTGTACAATAATCTTTGTATGTGGTTAATATATATGAGCAATGTGATATATTTCATAAATGCGCCTGATTTATACGTTGGTTTATATCTCGCCCACTTGGTTACGAGAAAAAAAATAAATTAGGGGACGTCGGTTGCGACGTCCTTTTTAAGCGATTAATTTCATAATAATATTTATGACCGGAAAAAGTAAATTAACAGCATGGGTAAAGGAATGGGCAGATCTGTGCCAGCCTGATTCAGTTCACTGGTGCGATGGTTCCGACGATGAAAACGAGAAGCTGCTTGACCTGATGGTAAAAAGCAGTATGGCAGTGAAGCTTAATGAGAAAAAGCGTCCGGGAAGCTATTATTTCCAGAGCGATCCGAGCGACGTGGCGCGTGTGGAGAACCGTACTTTTATCTGTTCTGCGAACAAGGAAGATGCGGGTCCGACAAACAACTGGAGCGCTCCCGGAGAGATGAAGAAAATCCTTCGCGCTCTCTATAAAGGCAGCATGAAAGGGCGTACAATGTATATAATCCCTTTCAGCATGGGTCCGCTTGGATCGCGAATATCACACATCGGCATTCAGATCACCGATTCACCCTATGTGGTTGTGAACATGCGTATTATGACAAGGATGGGGAAGGCGGTTCTGGATATCCTGGGAGACGGTGATTTTGTCCCGTGCATTCATTCCGTCGGTGCACCCCTTGCGCCGGGGGAAACTGACAAGAAATGGCCGTGTGCGCCTATCGAGAGTAAGTATATTTCGCATTTCCCCGAGACAAACGAAATATGGTCATACGGGAGCGGCTACGGTGGTAATGCGCTTCTGGGGAAGAAATGCTTTGCACTCCGCATCGCCACAAATATGGCACGGAGGGAGGGCTGGCTGGCTGAACATATGCTGATCATGGGAATAACAAATCCGCAGGGCTTAAAAAAATACTTTGCAGCGGCATTTCCAAGCGCATGCGGTAAAACCAATCTGGCAATGCTGATTCCGTCAATTCCCGGCTGGAAGGTCGAATGTGTCGGTGATGATATTGCATGGATGAAATTTGGCGAGGATGGTCGTCTCTATGCAATTAACCCCGAGGCGGGATTTTTCGGAGTCGCGCCATATACATCCATGAAGACGAATCCGAATGCAATGCTCACCTGCAGGGAAAACTCGATATTCACAAACACAGGTCTGACACCTGACGGAGATGTATGGTGGGAAGGGATCGGTTATGATGTTGCGCCGGGTACTCTCACCTGGACAAATCAGAAATATGATGCCGTGGAATGCAAGCCGGCAGCTCATCCCAATGCCCGCTTTACCGCACCTGCAAAACAATGTCCTGTAATTGACAGCAACTGGGAGAACCCGGCAGGTGTGCCAATATCAGCAATACTTTTAGGGGGACGACGTCCCGGGACTCTTCCGCTTGTATACCAGGCATTTGACTGGAATCACGGTGTCTTCATGGGATCAATAGTCGGATCAGAAGTGACGGCTGCTGCATTAGGACTCAAAGCCGGCGTGCGCCGCGATCCGTTTGCCATGCTTCCCTTCTGCGGTTACCACATGGGTGATTATTTCGGTCACTGGATTAGGATCGGAGAAATTGCACCCGATAAAAGCAGGCTGCCAAAGCTGTTTAATGTAAACTGGTTCAGGAAGAACGCCGAAGGCCAGTATCTCTGGCCCGGATATGGCGATAATATCAGGGTTCTTAAGTGGATATTTGAAAGGACCGAAGGAGCCGATGTTGCCGACAGAACGCCTATCGGATATGTTCCGAAGGCAGGAAGCATAGATGTCAATGGTCTGGATGATGCATGTAAGAATATTTCTGAGCTGGTAAGAGTAGATAAAAAAGAGTGGCTGGAAGAGCTTGAACTGATAAACCAGCATTATGCCATATTCGGTGAAAGGCTTCCTTCGGAGATGAAAAGACAGCTTGAGGGACTTACAGAACGTTTGAAAGCAGCTGATTAACTCACTAAAAAGTCGCTTTTATATCAGTTGTTCCCTGGAATCAATAAATAATGGTTAGCGCATATCAGATAAAAGTTGAATTTTAGCAGAGACTTAATAAGGTATTTGATAACTTTA
>JADDYF010000042.1 GCA_015712185.1 Bacteroidales bacterium | reverse complement strand
GCTTTTACCATCTGCAATAATCCGCCGCAACAGGGAACCTCCATTATCATCACAGTGATAGTGTTGACTTTCGCAGAGTCAATCAATGCTGTCAGTTTTTCAACATATACCTCAGTGTTATAATCGAGCTTGGGGCATGCGATTACCAGTGATTTGCCTTTCAGGAACCGTGAGTGAAATCCGCCGGTACTGTATGCCACACAGTCGGCGGCCATCAGCAGGTCAGATCCATGAAAATAGGAAGCATTCGGATTTATAAGATGCATCTGAACGGGCCACTGACGCAGTTCCGATACTGAGTCTTCGTGGTTCAATGAAGCGCCGGCAGGTTTTTCGATCACCCTTTCGCGTGAACCGGGACAACCACCGCCCGCATGGTTATGATGTCCGCCTGCTGCTGCAGCAGCTACCGGTCTGCCGTAATTATGGACTACATCTATTACCTCATCGGGATTGAAATTCAGCTCAGACCCGTGTTGTTTCAGGTAACTGACACCCTCACGAAGGAATACGGTTTCTCCGTGATCTTTAAGATGTTTAAGATGTGCAATAACCGTATTCCTGCCTTTATCCTTCATCTGTTCCATCACTTTTATTTCATTATATGGTTCGGCTTCACGGGTTTCGATAGTAATTGCACCTTCAGGACAATGACCTATACAGGCGCCGAGTCCGTCACACATCAATTCACTTACAAGCCGCACCTTGCCGTCGATTACCTGTAAAGCACCTTCATGGCAGTTGGGAACACAGAGGCCGCAGCCGTTGCACAAATCGTCATCTATCTTGATTATATCTCTTTTCATAAATGTTTTGAATTAAGTTTCTGATGCAAAACTGGATATATGTAGCGTCTTAAATTGTAACATATGTTACAAAACATGATTTTTCCCGGAAAATGTAAATAATGATTTCTTAAGGAGAAGATTAAAGCCGGTCTTTAACAGGGTTAAACCGGAGTAACACAGTAGAATGACTTCGTGATTTATCTCATTCGAACATCAGTGTTTCATCATTTGCCATATTGGTGAGTGCGATATAGATCATTTTGGCAACGTCTTCCATGATGCCGATAGTAATTGCATCGGGGTCATCACCAGGCAGATGGTAATAGACTTTTTTGAATGCGCCGGTAGTACCGATTGACATGGTCGGGTAGCCTATCGAACTGAAGTTGAATGAATCACTCCTGGGTCGTCCGTAATACTGAACGGGCTCAGGCGCAGAACCGCGGAAGGGGCGATGTATATATTTTGAATTGGCTTCCTCAAAATAAGTAACCAATCTTTTATAAGGACCGGATGTACTTACGGACAGACCTGTACCATTTCCAACCATATCGAGGTTGATAAAGACGGTTGTCTTCTCTTTTGGGAACACGGGCTTCTGAGTATAGAGCCTGCTTCCGATAAGGCCGTTCTCCTCACCACCTATAAAAAGGAACATAACTGACCTTTTAAGCCGGATTCCCGACTGTGCCATAGCTTTTGCAGCACCCATTATATCGACAATGCCGCTTGCATTGTCGAGCGCACCGTTGACAACCTTGCCGGCTTTGCCAACAGCATCAAGATGTCCGCCGATAATAATTACCTCCTTACTGAACATAGGATCAGTACCCTCAATCAGTCCTATAACATTACATCCTTTTCCTTCAGGGAACCTTGTGGTATTCGCTTTGATTGTCATCACCTTCCCGGTACTGAATGATGCAGGCCTGAACGTTTTTCTCATCTTTTCCGTGAGCTCAGCGTTTGTTGTTTTTAACCCGGCAAAAATATCGGAGAGGGGCTGCGGACCGATACCGCAGACAATAATGGAGGGAGAGTAAGATATATTTGGATTTGCGCTTGCACCATCAATATAAAGAAATCCTGCCGCACCATGCTTCACGGCATTTTCGAGTTTGTACTGATGGTAGCAATATCCCACCCATTTTTTATATTCGGGATTCCGGGGATCAGTGTGAGGTACATCCCTGTTAACCAGCACTATCTTACCTTTTACATCGATCCCTTTATAGTCATCGTAGTTAAGTTCAGGAGCTGTGACACCAAATCCTGCAAACACCACTTCAGCAGTGACTTCACCGTTTCCTGAATTCATTCCGGGGTAATATTCCTCGGGATAATTATAGTTTTTTATTATTACCGAGCCGTCAGGCTGGGTCAGATTCATTGAAAGGCTGCCTATATCGTTTACGACAGTATATGGCTGACCGAACCACTGAAAATAGCTTCCGTTGTCACCGGCAGGTTTAATTCCCCATTCTTTCAGCTTATCTGCAACCCATTCTGCACTCGCAATATATTCAGGTGTTCCGGTAAGTCTGCCATTAAATTCAGGAGAACATAACTTTTCAACCCATGTCATCATCTCTTCGCTGGTGATATTATGGAACTGGCTGAGAAGCTTTGATTCGAAATCATCCTGTGCACTTATAAATATCACACAGGAAATCAGCAAGCTCAGCGTCAGTACATTTTTGTATCTCTTCATTTTTTCTTAATTTTTGTGCTCTCAAATTTATAAAAATATGGATTATTCACTTCTGGTAAATGCTCCGCTGTTCAAAGGACTTTCAGTTACTGAAATTGAAAACATTTTAAAGGATGTGTTTCATCATACGAAGAAGTTCGGGTCAGGAGCTCTTGTCGTTCAGAGTGGTGACGAGGTCAGGTCGTTTATGATCGTTATTAAGGGTGTGGTGAAAGGAGAGATGGTTGATTATTCGGGAAGGATTATAAAGATCGAGGATATTGCCGCACCCGGGGCGCTGGCACCTGCTTTTCTGTTTGGGGATAAAAACAGATACCCGGTGAATATTTCGGTCGTCTCGGATTCGGAAATACTGATGATTCCAAAATCCGGATTTCTGAAGCTTCTGATGAACAGCGGGACTATTCTTACAAACTTCCTTAACATGATCTCGAACCGCTCGCAATTCCTGTCGGAGAAAATCAGATTCCTCAGTTTTAAAACGATTAAAGGTAAGCTGGCCCAGTTCATCCTTCAGCGTGCCGGAAATGACATATCAGCCATAACCCTGGAGATGACCCAGAATGAACTTGCTGATTTCTTCGGTGTTGCAAGACCTTCCGTTGCAAGAGCATTAGGAGAGATGGAGGATGACGGTATGATCGAAGCCAGAGGGAAGAATATCAGGATACTCGATAAAGTGAACCTGGCAAAGCTGAAGGCAGACTGATCACCGTACCATCCCCGGCATTTTTATTTTGGCTATTCGGGAAGATTTATCGAGAAGCAAGTCCCTTCACCTTCTCTGCTTTCGACTGTCAGTGTTCCTTTGTTGATTAAAACCAGTTCGTGACACAACTTCAGTCCCAGGCCTGTGCCTTTCTCATTTTCGGTGCCTGGTGTGCTGGCGATCTCAGTAGATGTGAAGATGTACTTCTGGCGTGACAACGGGATGCCGATCCCGTTATCACATATCTTAAGAAGGATACCTCCTCCCTCAAAAGTCTTATCCTTAAGCAGTATGCTAATTCGGCCTCCCCTTGGAGTATATTTTACGGCATTTGACAGGAGGTTCCTGATTATAATGTCAAAAAGATCCTTATCGATAAATGCTACAGGATTACCAACCTGTGTGAAATTCACAAGGATCTCTTTTTTATCAGATGTCTCCTTGAAAATGCTAAGGTTTGTCAGAACAATATCGGCAAGGTTATGCTTGTCGGGCGAATACTTTATCTTATCTTCCTGTCCTCTTCCCCATACAAGCATATTCTCAAGGAGTGAGATCACCTGCTGGGCATATTGAATGCTCGAGTTAGCGAAGGTGTCGTATTTTTCCTTGTATTCCTTCTCTTTCAAAAGGTTCAGCATATAAAGGATATTGACAACAGGGCTCCTGAGATCGTGTGCAATAAGTGAAAAGATTTTATTCTTGAGCTGTATTGTATCGGATAACTGCTTATTCTGCAGAGTAATTTTTTTGGTCTGGTTTTCAATTTCTTCATTTCGTTTTTGCAGCTCCTGTGTTCTGTCATTTACAAGCAGCCCGAGGTTGCGGTTCATAAACTCAAGCTTATCCTGCAGCTTCTCCTTGTCATAGTAAGATTTTACCCACCTGTATAGCATAAGCGAAGCCTGAATGAATACAAAAACCACCACGATATTTGTAAGCACATAGTCCGAACTGATATCCGACCTGCCCAGAGATATCCTGATGTCGTGAATACCGCCGGCTACAAGAAGCAGGAAAGCGAAGAGGTAAACGAAGTCGACCCTGTTCTTCTTAATGATCCCCATTATGCTGCGTATGACAGCATAGATCGTAAACAGAAGCATTGTCGGATATAATATAAGGGTTATATAGCTGAATATTCTCACCGGCAGGAACAGGGTCAGGATGAATGCCAGCGAATAGAATATGGTAATCGGTATTGTGATTATCCTGAAGACCTTTGAAGGATAGAGAGTTACTGCAAACCACATCCAGCCGATGATCACAAGGTACAGGCCGAGGTATTCAAACCTGACAGTCCAGATCCAGCTTAAATCAGTTAAGAAATTGATCAGGAAATGTGATGTGAATAAAGGTCTTATCGCCAGCCCGATTGTAGCCATGCAGAAATAACCCATCAGCCTGTCTTTCGGGTATATTATGAAAAAGAAAAGGAAGAAGAGGGTAAAGCCGGCAAGCAGGCTTATTGTCGCCCATTCCCTAGCCCACTGCCTTGCAAGGTTCCGCTGTACCTCGTTATATGTTCCGATTTTAACCGGAAGCCAGAAACCTCCCCTGCGGTGTGAAAAATTGGCTACATTGATAATCACCGAAAGCGTGTCGCTCTCCGTGTTAATCCTGAAGAAATTCCTTTTATACTCAGGAACGGTTTCGTCCTGAGACTTACCCGGTACACCATTACCTCCAAAATATGTTCCGTTGATATAGAGATCGTAAGATGAATCGAAGACCGGCATATCGATTGCCATCGGATTTCTGAATCCTGCAGGCAGAAGAATGGTTAACCTGTATGTCGCATACCCTTCTTTTTCTGTTTTTATTGATTCCCGGGGATAGTCAGTCCAGTAGGAAGGTACTTTCCCGTAGTAGACAGGTTTTATCAGTCCTGTGGCAAAATCATGGGGGTGAAGCAGCTTTTTCCAATAGAACTCCCATTCCCCGTTAAGATTCAGGGCAAAAGTACTGGTGTTCTCAATCTGGCGGAGATCAAGAAATCCTTTTACGGCCCTGGGTGCGTACCTGGTCGTAAACTGGCATGAAGAAACAGTTATTATTGCTAATAACAGGACGACCTTGATTCTCATATTTCCTTTATACGGAAGATCAGCCTATTTTAGTCCACGATTTTCAAGGAGAGCATCGATTCCCGGTTCTTTACCCCTGAAAGCTATATAGCTTTCCAGCGCATCCCTGGTTCCTCCTCTTGACAGAATCTCATTCTCGAATTTTGCAGCCACTGTTTTATTGAAAATATCACCTGTTTCCTTGAATGCCCGGAAGGCGTCAGCATCAAGGACTTCGCACCATATATAGCTATAGTATCCGGCTGAATAGCCTCCTGCCCATATATGATTGAAGTATGTTGATCTGTAACGTGGTTTGATCTCCGGTATAAGTTCGTATTTTTCCATCGCCCTGTTCTCAAATTCTCTTATATCAAGGTCCTGTTGTTCGGTCAGAGCATGGTATTCCATATCCAGCAGCGATGCTGCAAGGTATTCCACAGTGATAAATCCCATGTTAAACTTGCTGGTCTTGTCGAGTTTTTCCACAACTTCAGCAGGGATTACCTCGCCTGTCTGATAATGTCTGGCATAAACCTTCAGAACTTCCGGTTCGAGGACCCAGTGCTCCATAATCTGTGAAGGCAGCTCGACAAAATCGCGTGGAATTGAACTGCCGGGGTATGTAATGTTTGAAAGCAGGTTATTAAGGGCATGTCCGAATTCATGAAAAAGTGTTTCAGCTTCCAATGCAGTCAGCAATGACGGTTTATCTGCCGTGGGAGGTGTTGAATTTGTAACCATTGTTACAATCGGATATACCATGTTGCCTTTGATATCGCGCCGCTGGCTCCTGTATGTTCCGCACCATGCACCACCGCGTTTTGAAGCTCTCGGGTAATTATCTGTCATCAGTATTCCCACGTGTTTACCGTCGCGTGTAACCTCGAAGGTATTGACATCGGGATGATATTTTGGAATATCGGTCCTCCTCGTGAATGTCAGTCCATATAGCTTACTGGCAACATGGAACATCCCCTCAATTACATTATCAACCTTGAAGTACGGCCGTGTTATCTCATCGTCGAGATCGAATTTCGTCTTTTTGATCTTCTCGGTATAATACCACCAGTCCCAAGGTTCAAGCCTGAATTTACCGCCTTCCTGGTTGATCAGTTCCTGCTGGGCGGCAGCTTCTGCCCTGGCAACAGGCAATGCGGCATTCCAAACCTGTCCGAGAAACTCGAATACCTTTCCGGGTGTTTTGGCCATGTTCCTTTCGAGGGTATAGTCAGCAAAGCTGTTGTAACCCAGAAGCTTTGATCTCTCGATCCTCAGATTTGCAATCCTTTCAATTATTTCCTTATTATCAAATTCATTATCATTGTCTCCTTTCATGAAATATGCCGTGAAGAGTTTTTCCCTGAGGTCGCGGCGATCGGAATATTGCAGGAAAGGGGTCATGCTTGGTACCTGTAGAGTGAATACCCATTTCCCTTCCATATTAAGGGATTTCGCCATTGCGGCTGCCTGGTCAATGATACCTGGCGGCAAGCCGGTCAGGTCTTCTTTCCTTTCAATAATTAGTTTGAAGCCATTTGTTTCAGCCAGGAGGTTCTGTCCGAACTTTACCTGCAGCAGCGAAAGTTCCTCGTTTATTTTGCGTAGTTTATCCTTATCCTCAGGAGAAAGAGCGGCTCCGCTTCTAACAAAGTCCTTGTAAGTATCTTCCAGGAGCTTCTTCTCCTCATCGGTCAATATGAACTTTTCCCTGTTGTCATATACTGATTTGACACGCCGGAAGAGTGTATCGTTCAGGTTTATATCATCCCTGTGCCTGGCAGCAACAGGCGCTATCTCGCGGCTTATTGCCTGAAGCGAATCGCTGGTATGGGCTGAATTCAGTGCACCAAATACCCTGTTCACCCTGTTCAGCAGCTCACCGCTGTAAGCAAGCATTTTTATTGTGTTGTTGAAGTCGGGTTCCCTGGGATTAGTGATTATATCGCGAATCTCACTTTTTTGCTCCTCGAATCCTTTAAGGATTGCGGGCATATAGTGTTTCGCCATAATCTGTTCAAACGGGGGAACACCGAAAGGAGTGTCCCATTCATTGAAAAAAGGATTATCGCTTTTGGGTTCTTTTTTGCATCCTGCGATGAACAGCATAAGCAGAGAAAGCATAATTATGGTCTTTTTCATAGGTAATTAAATTGAAGTAGTTAATCGTGCCGAAAAATACCAAAATGAATTCATTAAACAATAATGAATTTCATAGAAATTCTATTTAGATTTCAGTCCTGTATAAAAGGAGGGAAAGACACCTTGCGATGTCTTTCCGCGATTAACTAAAACCTGATCGTAGAATTGGCCGAACGGCCATAGTTTGGGATCGTAAAATTCTTAGCTCGAAGTTCTACATATAATAGACGTTAAAGCTCCCTTAATGTTGCACAGTAACGTGTTAATGATATGTTAATGTTAAGTTAAAGTTCCTGATTTTATTTTTGGTCAATTTGTGAAAAAATATATAACTTGCACCCGGATTTATCAGTATGATAGCCAAACTGAAATATTGTTTTATGATGCAGCGTCTTGGAAGGAGGCTGTACCATTGCCTTATGTTCTACAATATCTGATCGTCATGTTTGCTCCGGGATCCCGGAGCTTTTCTCCCTGTTCTCATAATCAGTTTAAGTCATTATATTTCTTTCCGGATGAAAGGACTTATTTTCAGCGTAAAAAGATATTCAATACATGATGGCCCGGGGATCAGGGTTACGTTCTTCATGAAAGGATGTCCCCTCTCATGCTGGTGGTGCCATAACCCGGAAGGAATTTCACCTGAACCTGAAAATGTTGTTATCGATGAAATAATAGGAGAACATAAATTCAGGAAGACAGAAAGCGCCGGGGAATATTATACTGTCGATGACATCCTGGCAATCCTTGGAAAGGACAGGATATTCCTTGACGAGTCAAAGGGAGGAGTGACATTTTCGGGAGGGGAACCTCTTCATCAGGCAGAATTCCTGGTTAAAGCATTAAAAGCCTGCAAGGCAGGCGGATATCATACTGCCGTCGACACCTCGGGATATGCTCCTGCAGGAAGTTTAAGAAGGATAATTCCGTTTACAGATTTGTTCCTGTTTGATTTAAAACACCTTGACGACACTCTTCATTATAAGTATACGGGTGTCTCGAATGTTATTATTCTTGAAAATCTGCAGCTGCTTCTCGGAAGCGGGAGGGATATCATGGTCCGGATACCTGTTATCCCGGGATTCAACGATGATGACAGCCACCTGAGGGACCTCAGGGATTTTTTGTTAAAAAACAAGTCTGAAAACCTTAAAAAGATCAATCTCCTGCCTTATCATAAAACAGGATCCTCAAAGTATAAAAGATTTCATATCCCGTACAGGATGGAAGGTATACGACAGCCGTCAAGGGAAAGGATGAATGAATTAAAAACTTTCTTTTCTGAAACAGGGATCACTGTAAAAATAGGCGGTTAAAAAATGAAAATTTGAAAATTTGAAAATTTGAAAATCCAGATTCCTTATGATAATATCTGAAAGAGTTAAGAGATTGCGGGAGCAAAGCCTGAATGCTGTTGAAAAGCTCTCTGCAGAAAGGGCGTTGCTCATGACGCAGTTTTACAAAAGCGATGAGGCGCGTGAATTATCAATCCCCGTCAAAAGGGCTAAAGCTTTCGAATATCTTCTTAAAAACAAGAAGTTATATATTGGCGACGGTGAGCTTATTGTAGGGGAGAGGGGGCCTGCCCCGAAGGAAACTCCCACCTATCCTGAAATCAGTCTGCATTCCCTCAGGGATCTTGAGATACTGAATACCAGGGAGAAAGTATCGTTCGTGGTAGATGAGGAGGTCAGGAAGATATATGAAACGGAGATCATCCCTTTCTGGAAAGGCAGGAGTAACCGCGACAGGATCATGAACCTGATGACCCCTGAATGGCTGACCGCCTATGATGCGGGAATTTTCACCGAGTTCCAGGAGCAGAGGGCCCCGGGACACACTGTGCTGGGCTATAAGATGTTCCGGACAGGTTTCTTAAACCTGAAGGAAGAGATCAAGGAGAGCATCAGAAGCCTTGATTTTTTCAGAGATCGCGCAGCATCAGACAAATATGAGGAGCTCAAGGCAATGGATATAGCATGCGATGCAATTATAATGTATGCAAACCGCTATGCCGGGGAACTTGAAAAGCTTGCTGGCGCCGAAACTGATCCGGACAGAAAGGCTGAGCTCGGCGCTATGGCGGAAATATGCCGCAAAGTGCCGGCAAATGCGCCTGAAACAATGCATGAGATCCTTCAGCATTATTGGTTTATCCATCAGGGAGTGATCACAGAGCTGAATCCCTGGGATTCATTCAATCCGGGCAGGCTCGATCAGCACCTGTTCCCTGCTTTCAGGAAAGAAATGGAAGCCGGAACGCTAAAAATGGAACAGATGTATGATCTTCTCGGATGTTTCTGGATAAAGTTCAATAATCATCCTTCGCCGCCGAAGATGGGTGTGACTGCATCGGAAAGCAGTACCTATACTGACTTCTGCCTGATCAATCTCGGAGGTGTGAAAACAGACGGAACCGATGCGGTAAATGAAATGACTTATATACTTCTGGATGTGATCAGGGCGATGAGGATATTGCAGCCGGGATCCATGATACAGGTCAGCAGGAAGAATCCCGACAGATTTATCCATAAAGCACTCGATATTATCAGGACAGGATTCGGCCAGCCTTCCTGTTTCAATACGGAGGCTATAATCCAGGAGCTGCTCCGGCAGGGCAAGAGTCTGGAGGATGCGAGAAACGGCGGAGCATCGGGTTGTGTGGAGACCGGAGCATTTGGTACAGAAGCATACTGGCTTACCGGCTATTTCAATCTGCCAAAGATTCTTGAGCTGACCCTCTATGACGGCTTCGATATACGTACTAATAAGCAGGCAGGTCTGAAGACAGGGCATGCCCGTAATTATAATTCATTTGATGAGCTGCTGGATGCATTCAAAGCCCAGATCAGGTTCTTTGCTGACATTAAAATAAGAGGTAATAATGTTATCGAGAAGACTTTTGCCAACTGGCTGCCTGTTCCCTTCCTCTCGCTGCTTATTGAGGATTGCATAAAAAAGGGGAAGGATTACAATAACGGAGGTGCGCGTTACAATACCTCTTATATACAGGGCGTCGGTCTTGGAACAGTCACGGATATGCTGACATCGATACGGTATAATATTTATGACAGGAAAAAATTCACCTGGGATCAGCTAGTAAATGCTCTTGAAAAAGATTTTACGGGTGATGAAAAGATCCGGCATGAGCTGATATACAATACTCCGAAATACGGCAACGATGATGATTATGCTGATCAGCATGCTGTTGCGGTTTTTGAGATGTATTACGACGCCGTTAACGGGAGGCCTGATCCGAGGGGAGGCGTTCACAGGATAAATATGTTGCCGACAACATCTCACGTCTATTTTGGAAGTGTTACAGGCGCCACACCCGACGGGAGGAAAGCATACAAACCGTTGTCGGAGGGAATCTCTCCAAGCCAGGGAGTTGACAGGCAGGGTCCTACATCAGTACTGAAATCTGCATCAAAGATTGATCATCTGCGTACCGGCGGTACTCTGCTGAATCAGAAGTTTACACCGCAGTTTTTTGAGGATGAAGATAGTTACACCAATCTTACCGCTCTGATACGCAGCTATTTTGCCCTTGACGGGCATCATATCCAGTTCAATGTGGTAAATGCTGAGACCCTCAGGGATGCACAGAAGCATCCTGAATTATATCGCGATCTCATTGTAAGAGTGGCGGGATACAGCGATTATTTCAACGATCTGGGTGAGGATCTGCAGAATGAGATCATCCAGAGGACGGAGCAGGCTGGTGCATGAACACACCTCTGAATCCCCTCTTTGCGAAGCAGAGAGGGGACTTAATAACAATCACTACTTCTTCTTATCCCTTGTTTCGTTAAAGACCGAGGTGGCAGTTGCAATTATGCTGCCAACGTCTGCAAGATTAGACGGAATGATAAGAGTATTGTTCTGTTTGGCAAGATTACCGAATGCAATCAGATATTGTTCAGCAATCCTGAGGTTGACGGCATTCAGGCCATTATCTTCTGAGATTGCTTTTGCAATAGCTCTTAATCCGTTAGCGGTAGCATTTGCCACCTGTTCAATTTCGGAGGCACGTCCTGCAGCTTCATTGATGCGTCTCTGCTTCTCACCTTCCGATCTGAGGATGAACTCCTGTTTGTCTCCTTCGGCAACGTTGATTTTAGCCTGTTTTGTCCCTTCAGATTCGGCGATGGTTGCCCGTTTTTCCCTTTCGGCTCTCATCTGTTTTTCCATTGCATCACGGATGCTCTGCGGAGGAGATATATTCTTCACTTCATACCTGGTGACCTTGACGCCCCAGGGCTCACTTGCCTTATCAACTGCTTCAACGATAGTAGCATTTATGGATTCACGCTCTTCAAAGGTCCTGTCGAGTTCCAGTTTGCCGATGACACTTCTCATGGTTGTCTGGGCTATCTGGATTGATGCAAACCTGTAATTGTCAATTCCGTAGGATGCTCTTTGGGGATCCAGTACCTGGAGGTATAATATACCGTCAACCTCTACCGCTATATTATCGCGTGTGATACATATCTGGGGAGCAACATCGATTGCCTGTTCCTTCAGCGTATGCCTGTACCGGACTTTATCGATAAAAGGTATAATTATCTGGAAACCTGCAGTAAAGGTTGCCCTGAATTTTCCAAGCCTTTCAACGATTATAGCTGTTCTTTGCGGAACAACCTTGACCATTGATGCTATCAGGATGAATGCGAGAAGGATTACACCTATAAGGATAAAGGTCGTGCTGGCGACTGACTCGGCTATTTTAATTATTCCAATCATTTTAGTTATTTTTTAGGTTCTACTTTTAATTTGAAATTATCTTTGTCAATTATTATAACTATCTGACCCTCTTTTATCTCACTTTCAGATTCGGCTTTCCATGATGTGCCCTTAAACTCTACTTTTCCATCTTTGCCGGGACCGAAACCTGTGACGGCAACAGCTTCCCTGCCGGTAAACTCGTCTTCAACTTCTTCAGAATGGTCATGCTTGTCATAAAAGAACTTTCTCTGGATCATTTTCCGCAGAGCTAACAGTGAAAGAACCGAGGTCACAGCAAAAACTATCCCCTGCAGGTTTATGCCGGGATCGGCAATAAGGCAAAGGAGGGCTGTAATCCATGCACCAACACCAAAGAAAAAGATGACAAAACCGGGTATAACCAGTTCGAGGAGAAATAATACAAGACCTATTATAAACCAGATCACCTCCGGTCTGGTAAAAAGGGATGTGCTCATAGCTGCTATATTAAGTTGTTTTGTGAATTTGGTTTGTAAAAGTAAAGATAAGATAAAATGGCACACAAATGCCAAAAAAGAAATTACTCATAACAAATTGTGTAAAATCCGCAGGAAAGCAGGCAATGTAAACAAATTATCTCCCGGAAATGCGGTCGCGGATGTCTTTCATCCAGGATGTGACTTTTTTGGAGTAAAAATTCAGGTTCTCACACGAAAAATCGCCTTCCATTTTAATAAGAGTGCCTTTATAATCACCGGTTCCTTCTGAAAACTGATAACATATGAACTGACTGGTTCCGGCATCTGCAGCTGTGTTTTTAACCGCACTTATCCTGCTGGCGGCAATATTGTCGATGCAGGCAGAGAATCTGAGCAATTCGCCGGCCGGGATAACTATACCTGAATTTGTACAGCTGGCAATGTTTTCGTCGATTTCTGCTGAATTTATTATCAGATCCTCATCAGGGAAGAAGTGCCAGACCTCAGGATTATTGTATTGAAGCACGTTGCCCTCATTGTCGATCAGAAATCCGGAATGATCATCGGTCCATGCATAGTTTGTAAATTCGTACTGGAATAATACCCTCTGCTTATCGCTGATAACAAAATTCTTTTTGCATCCTGCCGGAACAAGCATAAAAGCCAGTAAAATCACTATCTGGAGTTGCTTTCTCATAAAAATCAGATCACGTTTACACATGCAAAAATCAGACCATTCTGTACTGAAACCTTGACCGGATGTTTTGTTATTCAAATTTAAGAACGGTTATGATATAAAAATGTTTCCGGTTTCAATTTTTTTTCATAACTTATAACGGGAATGTGCCCTTTTATATCCTTCATGGCTGAAGGTAACTTCAGTATGTGAGTCATACCTGATAAGTTGGTGATTTATAAATATTAATATTGACTGTACAGCAATATCCGGAACAGATAACCTGAAAAATAAAAGAGCCAGATGGATAAATTTTTTGACTATTTTGATGATCGTTACAGGGATTCAATCCTGAAAAGGCCTGCAAGCGAAGATGGTCCTGTCATTACAATCTCGAGGATTACCGGATGTGATGCAAGGCAGGTTGCAGAGAATGTAGTTGAAAATCTTAACCGGCGTTACGATACGACCAAATGGAGATGGGTTGACAAAGACATTATTTATGCAACTGCAAAAGAATTGAACACGGAAGCTCAGCGTATTGAAAGCTTTTGCAAGGGTATTGAACTGTCAAATCTGTCAGAGATGATCATGGCCTTTTCGGGTGGTTTCGTGAGCGATATGCGTGTGAAGAAAGCTATCAGGGATGTGGTAATGTCGATATGCAAGGAAGGTCATGTGGTGCTTGTAGGCAGAGGGGGAGTATCTATTGCCAGCAATATAGAATATGCCCTCCATGTCAGGCTCATTGCCCCATTCTACTGGAGGGTTGAGAATGTAATGAAGAAGAAGGAGATGGATATTGAAACTGCAGAAGCCTATGTGATAGACACTGATGAAAAAAGATACAACCTTATTACCACATTCCTCGAAAAGAAGTTGGCGAACATCGACTATCTGTTCGACATAACAATCAACCGCAAATCATTCGATATTCCTGAAACGGCTGACCTTATTGCAGGTATGTACGAAAAGAAAATCGGCAGACAGATCGCTGAGCGCAGAAAGAAGGAACAGCTTTTCTGAATCCCTGACTGCCTAACGCTAAAATCTAAACCCTTAGCGCCTGAACTTAAACACAGCCTATTTCTGCTATTTTTTTGATATGATCGCTCAGCCGCCGGTCGAGGCTCTTCCTGTAAGCATCCCAGTCGGTTATCGGGAATTTTGCCACACCTGTATCTATAGCGGCTTTTGCTACGGCCGATGCGACGCTTGAGATGAGCCGGGGATCAAGAGGCTTTGGTATGATGTAGTCTCTTCCAAATGTCAGCTTATCGAGGCAGTATGCTTTTAAGACCAAAGGAAGCACCGGCTCTTTTGCTAGGGCGGCAAGAGCTTTTGAAGCTGCAAGCTTCATTTCCTCGTTTATGGTAGAGGCTCTGACATCGAGGGCGCCACGGAAAATGAACGGGAATCCGAGGACATTGTTTATCTGATTCGGATAATCGGACCTCCCGGTGGCAAAGATAAGATCATCCCTGGTCGCCATAGCATCTTCGAAGGAGATCTCAGGATCCGGATTTGCCATTGCAAAGACTATTGGATCCGGAGCCATCGTCGCAAGCATCTCTTTTGACAGCATATTGGCTACAGACAGCCCGAGAAAGAGGTCTGAACCCTTTACAGCTTCGGCCAGGGTATCTATATTCCTTTCGGTAATGAACTCCTGCTTGTACTTATTCAGATCTTTTCTTTTACGGTTGATGACCCCCTTCGAATCCACCATAACAATGTTTTCCTTCTTTACACCGAGCGCCAGATATAACCTTGAACAAGAAATTGCTGCTGCACCGGCACCGCAGACCACCAGCTTTATCCTGTCGATGCTTTTCCCGGTTATTTCCAGGGAATTAATGAGCCCGGCACCCGAAATTATTGCAGTACCATGCTGGTCATCGTGAAAAACAGGTATATCAAGCATCTGCTTAAGTCTTGTCTCAACCTCGAAGCATTCAGGAGCTTTTATATCTTCAAGATTTATACCGCCGAAAGTTGGTGCAATCTTTGCACAAACCTCAATCAGCTTTTCAGGATCCTTCTCATCCACTTCAATATCAAACACATCTACGTCGGCAAATACCTTAAAAAGCAATCCTTTCCCTTCCATCACGGGTTTCCCTGCCATTGTACCTATATCACCCAGGCCGAGAACGGCAGTGCCGTTGGAGATAACTGCCACAAGGTTTCCCTTTGCAGTGTAGTTATAAACATCATCGGGATTCTTCTGAATCTCAAGGCATGGCCAGGCAACCCCCGGCGTGTATGCCAGACTGAGGTCAAACTGAGTACTGTATGGTTTTGTCGGAATTACCTCTACTTTACCATGGCGTCCCCTGCTGTGATAGAGAAGCGCATCTTCTTTTGTTACTTTTGGCATAGGATGCAGAATTTAGGATGGCGTGAATGTACTTTAACAACAATTACGGTTCAGGAAAAAATCATTTTTTATATTTCTCTAAATTACAATTAAAACTTAATTAAAAACATGAAAAATCAGTTCTGGGCAGAATTATTCCTGCAATATGAGAGAACATTTTACAGGGATAATTTTGCGTTAATTCCAAATTTGAATACTTTCATTGTCAGAAATCAGATCATTTTCTATTGGTGTTTCAGTAATTCAAGTTATTTCATGGAGCATAATACCGCAATTGGTGTCGATATCGGCGGAAGCCATATCAGCTGTGCAGCAGTTGACCTTGTATCCTATAAAGTACATAAGGATACTGTCACTGAAAAACAGGTTGACAATAAAGGTTCAGCCGGTGAGATAGTCGGAGTCTGGGCTAAAGCCCTTTCGGAGGTGATGAAAAAGGTAGGGAAAGATCAGCTTAAAGGGATTGGCTTCGGAATGCCTGGCCCCTTTGATTATGTAAAAGGGATAAGCTATATAAAAGGTGTGGCAAAATATGAAAACCTGTATGGCTGCAACGTGAAGAACGAAATTGCAGGAATACTTGGAGTAACGGAGGAGTTCCCGATACGGTTCATGAATGATGTTTCGTCTTTTGCCGTCGGTGAGGCTCTGGTCGGTAAAGCCGCGAAAGTAACCCGTTCAATGGCTGTTACACTCGGTACAGGATTCGGATCAGCTTTTATTGACAACAGAATACCTATTGTTGATGGACCTGAGGTGCCGAAACTGGGTTGCGTTTATCACCTGCCATATAAAGATAATATTGCAGATGATTATTTTTCAACACGTTGGTTTCTTGGTAGTTATAAGAAACTTACCGGAAAACAGCTGAGCGGTGTAAAGGAAATTGCTGACCTTTATGACACTGATAAAACGGTCAGGGATCTGTTTACTGAATTTGGAAATAATCTGGGCTCATTTCTTGCACCCTGGTTAATCAGGTTCAGGGCTGAGATAGTTGTGGTCGGCGGAAATATATCTCATGCATATAATCTTTTTGGCGATATTTTCGAAAACAGTCTGAGAAAGGAGGGTTGTTCCTGTAAAGTTGCCCTTTCAGAGTTGAAAGAGGATGCAGCATTCCTTGGAGCTGCATACCTCCTTGATAATGAATTCTGGAAAGCAGTTCAGCATGCGTTGCCATTGATGTGAATACATTTATTAATACGGGATAGCAACTTAAATATATTCCCTCTTTCCACAGAAAAGTGGATATAAAATTCAAAACCATAAACCTGAATCTATGAATACACAAAAACTGAACATTGCTAAAATACAGCCTATACTCATGGCGTTCTTTGTCATGAGCTTTGTCGATCTGGTGGGCATCGGCGTCGACAGGGTCAGCAAGGACATGGATCTCAGCGCCACACTGGCTCAGCTGATACCCTCCGCGGCATTTCTGTGGTTTTTCCTTCTCTCGGTCCCTGTGGGAGTTCTGCAATCGAGACTGGGTAAAAGGAATATGCTGAACATAGGGATGGGAGTTACGGCACTGGGATTACTCGTTCCTTTCCTGTTCTATTCGTTCGTAATGGTTCTCATAGGATTTGCACTTCTCGGTATTGGAAACACAATTGTACAGGTTTCAGCAAATCCTTTGCTTGTGGATGTCGTAAACAAAGCAGAGACTTCTGACAGGATACATAAGCCAAACCTCATAAAAGCAGGAATATTCCTTGCTGCATTGTTGTTGCTGCTTGTATTTTATTTTGTATTTAAGATAAAAAACGGATGGATCCTTTTGTCGGTATTATTTGCTGTGATTGCAATTATAATCTCATTCTTACTAAAAGGAACCTCATCCTACCTTAGTTTCTCGCAGTTTGTAAAAGCTATAGGTTCGATGCTGGGTGCGCCCCTGGCAGCATTGCTTGCCGCGCAGTTCGGCGACTGGAAGCTTTTATTCCTTGTCTTTGGAGTGGTCTCTGTACTCGCTGTCCTCTGGCTTGGTTCTTCAAAAATTGAAGAGACCAGGGTAGAGGGATATAAAGCAACATTCGCCTCTTCATTCAAACTCCTTGGAAACAGTTTTGTGCTTTTGATGGTGCTTTCAATCTTTCTTGTTGTCGGTGTTGATGTCGGCTTTAATTCAAATTCCGGCCAGTTTCTGATAAAGCAGTTTGGTATTGAACCGACAAAAGCAGAACTTGGCCGGAGCGTTTATTTCCTGGGACGTATGATAGGCACACTTGGCGGAGCGATACTTCTGACGAAAGTAGCATCGCGTAAATTCTTTATGTGGACATCAGTCCTGGGAATAGCTTGCTTTATCATTATCCTTCTGATAAAATCACCGCTTATTGCCTGGGGACTTGTATTCGTCATTGGCCTGGCAGTAGCGAATATCTGGCCGCTTGTATTTTCAATTGCCGTGGAAAAATATCCTGAACGCAGCAACGAAATTTCAGGACTAATGATGATGGCAATTTCGGGCGGAGCGTTTATACCGCTGCTCACAGGATGGATCAGTGACATCAGTACCGTCGCAATCGGTATGACAGTATTGATTGCCTGTATGATATATCTATGGGCTGTATCAATTTACTGCATCAGGAGACAGTAAGGACGACTTTCTGAAGATCTTCATCACGAGAGGAATTGCCGACCATGATCTCAAATTCACCCGGCTCCACAACGTACTTCATATCTATATTGTGAAAAGCAAGGAGATCAGGCTTTACCTCAAATGTGACACTCTTTGTCTCCTTTGGTTTCAGTGAAATACGTTTAAATCCCTTAAGCTCTTTAACGGGCCGTGTTACAGAGCTGACCTTGTCACGAATGTACATCTGGACAATTTCTTCGCCGGCCCTTCTTCCGGTATTGGTCACATTTACTTTTACTTTGGTTGAACCATTCAGTCTGATCCTGCTTTTTTCAAGACGAAGGTTGCTGAACCTGAATTGCGTGTAACTTAATCCGAATCCGAAATAATAGAGGGGCTTGTTATCCTGTGAAAGATATTCGTTTGCCTGAGCACTTGGTTTAAAGTTGTAATACATCGGCAGCTGACCCGCAGATTTCGGAACTGTGATTGTTAGTTTTCCTGATGGATTTACATCACCGAAAATTATATCTGCAGCAGCCGTCCCGGTTTCCTGTCCCATATACCATCCTTCAATTATTGCCGGAACATTCTTCTGAATGTAGTTTATGGAAAGAGGTCTGCCGTTCATAAGGAAGACAATCACAGGCTTCCCAAGTTCAGCAATCGCCCGGACCAGGTCATCCTGCTGGCCAAAAAGATCAAGTGTCATATTATCACCGATATGAGTTTTCGCCCATGCTTCCCTGCAGAGATGTTCATTCTCACCGATAGCCAGTATGACTAATTCTGATTTCTTTGCAATCCCGACCGCCTCTTTAATAAGCTTCATATTCTCCTCCTTCGTCGGGAATTTAATCTCATCCAGTTTCCAGTTGAAGAACGGAATGGTAGGATTGGATGTTATTTTACAACCCTGGGCAAACAGAACTTCAGTTTTTACACTGACTTTTTTCCTTATACCTTCATATAAACTGACTTTTTCGTATGGTTCACCGGCATAACCTCCAAAGGAAACATATTTAGCACAAGGTCCGATGACAGCTATTCTTTTGAGTTTGTTTTTCGGAAGCGGAAGCAGGTTGTCATTCTTAAGAAGAACTATTGATTCGTGAGCGGCTTTAAGGGCCAGTTCACGCGATGAAGGATCCCTGCTTGCCTTCACGGCAGTTTTCAGATCAGCATACGGTTTTTCGAAGAGCCCCATGCTGAATTTCAATTCCAGGACCTTTGACACAGCATTATCAATATCGGCCAGTTTGATTTTCCCTTTTCTGAGCAGGTCAGGCAGGTATTTATAGCAGTTTGCCTGTGGGAATTCGTACTGTACACCACTGTTAAATGCCATTCTTGCCGCATCTTTACGATCTTCTGCAACGAAATGCTTATTTGCCAGCTGTTCAACACCATAGTAATCCGAGACAACCATTCCCCTAAAACCCCATTCTTTGCGAAGGACATTTTGCAGCAGCCATTCATTTCTGTGCGATGGCACGCCGTCGACCTCATTATAGGAGGGCATGACACTGGCAGGCTTTACATTATCGATACACATTTTAAAGGGTGGCATATGATAATCACGGAGTGTCCTTAATGAATAATTGGCAGGGGCTGTATTTTGTCCGCCCTCAGGCTGACCGTGTCCGGTAAAATGTTTCAATGTTGCTGCGACGTGATCGGGCGCAACGGTTCCGTTGGTCGTACCTTGTAATCCCTTCACTGCAGCGCAGCTCAACACTCCGTTTAAATAAGGATCCTCTCCGTAGGTCTCTTCAACACGACCCCACCTTGGATCCCTGCATACATCAATGACAGGTGAAAGGACGTGGTGTGCGCCTCTGGTACGAATTTCCCTGGCGATGACACCATATACTTTCTCGAAAAGCCCGGGATCCCAGGAACAGGCTAATCCAATTGCCTGTGGAAATACGGTGGCCTCACGGCGCATCATCCCGTGCTGTCCTTCATCAACAAACATGACAGGTATTCCCAGCTGTGTTTCTTCGACGAAGTATTTCTGGATTTTGTTCCGCAGCTCAACAGTGTCTTTTATGTTAAGAAAGGTCGGATGGATCGAATTAGCGCCCTTCCCGAACATCTCTTTCGTTTTCCCGCTATCCTTAAGGAACTCATTATCAAATTCTTCCAGGCCACCTTTCCACAGGCCCATCAGCTGTGCAACTTTCTCTTCGATAGTCATTCTTGAAAGCAGGTCGCTGACACGCGTGGAGACGGCCAGTTTAGGATTTTTGTACGCCGGAATCTTTGAAGAGCTAATCTCCTTTTTTCCGGTTCTGTTTTTTTGTGCCATAACTGATGATATTTAAAATTATTATTTCTGTGTCAGAGCATCGCGCCGTTTAGCAAGTTCGTTCTGCATCTTTGTTTCAGCCGATTTATTTATCTGGTAGAAGAACAGGAATATTATTCCGAAAGCCAGGAATACTGCCGGATAAATGCTGGTAATCATCCGGATGCCAAACTGGGCATGAGGTGTCTGGGCTACATTGGCAACATAACCATAGACATTAAGCAGGGAGCCTGCAAGAGCTCCACCTATTGCAAGGCCAACTTTCAGTCCGATGATTATCCCCGCGAATACTATTGCGGTTGCCCTGCGGTTATTTTTCCATTCCGAAAAATCTGCAACATCAGCCATCATGGCCCATGGCAGCGACATCGCTGCCACTCCCCACATAAACTGGAAGAGAAGCTGCAGAATAAGTGTAAGGACAACAGCTTCTGGTGAAATGAATATAAATGAAGCAGAAAGCAGTACGCATAAAATAAGTCCTGCGCGGAAAACATCTCTTTTTCCGAATTTATTAGCTAGAGGTCTTGATACTGTCAACCCGATTATTGTTACAAGCTGGCTGAATATATTTATTATACTGAATGTGTTGCCGGCTATGTCTGCATCCGGTCCGATCATCCCAAGTTTATCAATTAATCCGAATAATCCTTTATCCAGCACCTCAAGCATCGAAAGCATACTTGTTTTATCGAGGTGATATTTAAAGAAATAGAGCAACATACTGTTCCTGAGCCCCAGGAAAATGAACATCATTATAAATACCAGAAACATTATCAGCCACGGACGGTTTTTTAACAGGTCGGAGATGTCCTGCTTTAGCGGCGTTTTTTGCCTGGGATCAGGCTTGATCCTTTCTTTGGTTGTCAGGAAAGTGATTAAGAAGAAGATAACTGCCAGAACGCAGAAGATACCCATTGTGATCTGGTACCCTTTTGCACTGTTGCCCTGGCCGAAATGATTGACCATTGGCAAAGCAAAACCCTGTATGGCAATCGTGGCAAGGGTGACAAAAATGAACCTGACTGAAGTAAGGCTGTTACGTTCAGCCATATCACCCGTTATGACCCCGCTAAGGGCTGCATAGGGGACGTTGTTGGCCGAATAGACTGCCATCAGTAGCATATACGTCACGTATGCATATATAATTTTACCAATGTGACTAAAGTCCGGTGTGGTAAATGCCAGGAAGCCAATTATTCCGAATGGAAGGGCAGTCCATAAAATCCACGGACGAAATTTCCCCCAGCGCGTTTCAGTACGATCGCTCACCACTCCCATGACAGGATCACATACAGCGCCGAAGAGCCTTGCAACCAGAAAGAGCCATCCCGCAGCAGCTGCTGAAATGCCGAATGAATCGGTATAAAAGCTTAATTGCAGAAGCATGATAGTCTGAAAAATAAAGTTGGCAGCGCTGTCGCCCAGACTGAAGCCAACTTTTTCCCTCATTGATAGTTTTTCAGCCATTTTAATATTATTTGGTAAGTATCGAAAATGATTTGAATTACGAATTTAATAAATAACGTTCAGAATATAAATTTCCTCCGGCACATAAATTTCATAAAAAATAGAACCAATTCAATTTGTATTTTGATAACAAAACTTGCAAATTGCAGAAAAAAGACGGAAGACCGAAGACGGAAGACCGAAGACCGAAGACGGAAGACCGAAGACGGAAGACGGAAGACGGAAGACCGAAGACGGAAGACGGAAGACGGAAGAC
>JADDYF010000038.1 GCA_015712185.1 Bacteroidales bacterium | reverse complement strand
TGACAGAATGTATTTGGGAATGGTATCGGGAATTCTTGAGTATTCATAATTAAGACCAGACCCTACATATAGATTCCTGTAAGTTTTCGACATTATTCCTGTCAGTCCCATCTTATGCATATACAGGTTCCTGGTGTTACGGAAGTAGTCATACCTGAGATCAAAATCGTAAGAGAAATTCGAAGAATCCAGTGTTAGCGAAGCAAAGGATAACTTTGCACCAATATTGTTGTATACCAGTCTTATTTCTTTTTTCTCCGGATCATAATCAGTGATACTTGTATCGTACCCGTATGCATACCTTACTTTCTGGTCAAAATCAACAGAGCCTTCCAGGTAATTTTCCCTGAAAAACTTCTTACCGAATAACGACGCATCATTATCCATATATCCCGAATAAACATTCTTGTCATTTTCCAGCCTAACCTTTCCGTTTGTTGAGAAATGACGCGCATAAAATCCTATAGCTCCTTTTTTTGAACGTTCGTTTGTAATGCTGAGTTCTGCCAGAGGCGTCAGGTAATTTCCGATTCCAAGCAGGATATAACTCTTATACAGCTTGGGAAGAGGATCCGGGAGAAGGGTTGCAGCTTTTATGGGGCTGATATTGTACACCGGTGTAAACGGATTTGTTGTTATGTCGTATCTGAAATCAGGTCTTACCTTTGCTGTGTCAAGAATTTCAGGCAGGAAGCTCCTTTTCCTTACATCAGGCAGTGATGGCTTATAAGGATTGTACAGGGTAACTTCCCGTCTGAGATCCTGTTGTCTGGTCTGGGCAGTGACAGCCGGAGAGACAAGCAGTATCAGTATAAATATTATCAGGGTTCTTCGTATCATTTCGTTTCTTTTCAATTGCTGGGCTGTAAATTTCCTGTGCTCAATGACTTTAAATAATATTCAAATTTCATAATCTCATTTTTCCTGGTTTAGTGTATCGAGTCTGGCTTTCACCTCATCAAGAATCCCGTCATTTTCAATTGAATAATAATCCTTCAGGCTCTGAAGTGTTGCCTTTGCCTGGAGGATATCACCCTTCTTGACGCTTATGTCCGACAGAAGAATGAACATTCTTGCCATCCAGTATTGATGGGGAGTATTCTGATCAATAAAGGAGGTAACAACCTTCTCGGATTCATCAATATTGTCTTTCCTGTAAAGCAGTTCAGCAACACGGTATTTTGATTCCGCACCCTCAATACTTGTAACCTCATTCCCTACTCTCCTGAAATCTTCAAGAGCTTCATCGAAATTGTTGAGGCTGTAATTCGCCTTGGCCCTCATGAATCTTGCTTCCCTGAGCAACTCCTCAGGTATGTTAGTCGCAATGCTTATATTGTCTGCAGTTCTTATGGTTTTCTGAGCATCGCCAGCCTGGTACGCCGACCGGAGCTGACCCTGAAATGCAATTATCTTGTTGCCCGGGCTGCCGGCAGCCTTCTCGAGCTTCATGTAATATTCAAAGGATGCGGTGTAATCCTCTTTCTCGAAAAGGAGGTTTGCCGCAGCAGCAAGCGACTGTTCTGTGAACTGGTTATTTGGCAGGGCAGCGACTTCCATATAGAGTTTCAGGGCATCGTCTGTTTTGCCCGAAGATCTAAGGCATTCAGCCAGGTAAAATGTGGCATTCTGCCTGAAACTCCCGTTCGGAAATTCACCCAGATAGTTTCTGAAAACATCAGTAGCTTTAGCGCAGTTCCCTGAGATATAAAGGTTCTCACCCGAGGTGTAAAGAAGCGAATCCTTCTCCGCAAGGTTTACATCGCCGAAGCCGGCAAGGGTTTTCACATAAGCAAAATATGCTTCCACATCATTTATCTCAACATATACATTTTTTAATCCTGTAAGTGCGTACCTCGATTCGGGAGTTGATTTATAATTCTCGATAACTCTCTTATACTGTGCGATCGCCTTGTTATTATCCCCCTGGTTGAAATACAGAAGTCCGAGCTGGAGCATCGCGCGCGGTACTAGCGGGCTTGCGGGATAGGCTGAAATGATAGTATTAAAATCAGCTTCACCTCTCAGGTAATCTTCCATGATAAGATATGATCTCCCCCTTTCAAAAATTGCATTTGGTACAAATGCGGAAGAGGGATATTTAAGAGTAAGAGATGATAGAACAGATGCTTTCCCCGCTTCGTCATTCATCAGGCCGAGGCAGAAGCCCTTCTGGTACATTGCGTAATCGGCATCAAGCTTTCCAAGCTCAATCACCTTATCATAATAGCTCACAGCCATAGGGTAATTGGTTGTGATATAATAACAGTCGGCTATCCTGTTCTTTGCATCAGCCTGGATTTCTGGTCTGACATTTGTTCCGCCCGACTCAAATGCCTTCAGGTGAATAAGGGCATTTGTATAATCTTTAAGATTAAAATTGGAATAACCGAGATTATATCTGATCAGGTTGCTCTCACTTAGAACCATGGCGCCAGGAATACCCATAAACAGGGTATAATCGGATTTCGCATCTGCAAATTTTCCCAGCCGGTATAGTGCTTCTCCTCTCCAGTAAACAGCCCGGGCTCTCAGCTCCCTGTTATGCTTTTCATACCTGAGCGACTTGTTGAACATATCGACAGATGCTTCAAGTTCCATATTCTTGAATAACTCCAGCCCCCTGAAAAAAGCAACCCGCTGATAGGCTTCCTCAAGACGGCTGTTTTTATTTGGGATTCTATCAAGGGAAGCCAGTGCAGCTTTGAAGTTCTTAACCTGCAGGTATGATGCAACAAGATAATTGTATGCTTCTTCTATCCTATCGGAAGAAGGATAACGGTCAATATATTCCTGAAAAGCCGATATCACCTCCCCGAAAGGAGAATACGATGTTTCATAGGCAAGCTTTGCAAAATTGAAAAGAGCTTCCTCCCTGATTCCCTTGTCAAACTCCATTTTTGAAGCCTGTCCGAATCCAAACTGGGCACGTTTCTTATCACCTTTCTGGATATAGCAGTCACCCAGAAGGAACCAGATGTTCTGACTTAGAAGATCGGATCTTGTTGGAATCTCAAGCAATGTCTTGATCGCTTTATCTATGTCACCGGTTTTGTAATAACAATAACCAAGCTGGTATTTATCTTCACGTGCGCTTATTTTGGTACCGGTAGCAAATTTTTCGAGGTATAGTAATGCTTCCTTATAATTCTCCTTGTTGTAATAGGCATCCCCGATGAAGCGGTACAACTCAACAGCTCTTTCTTTTCCTGCTGAATTGAGAAGATCCGGCGTTATCTCCAGGATTCCGTCATAGTCTTTCTGCAAATAGAGCAATTGAGCAATATAAAAAGGGACCACACCACCGAATGTTTCATCGTTCTTCAGGCGTGTAAAGCCATCCATTGCTGTCTGATACATTTTCTGTTCATAGGCAATATGCGAAAAGTAATATATTGCCGGAGGAGTATATTCAGTATCAATGTCCTTGATCTCTGAGAACATAAGCAGGGCTCTTGGCCTGTCGCCCCTTATATAGAGAGAATAGCCAAGCCTGAAAAAGTATTCAGGCAGTTTCTCAGGCGGCAGCAACTGCCGGTTTACTGACTCATAATAAGTTACTGCTTTCCTGTAATTTTTATTCTGATAGAAGTAATCTCCCAGTTCCAGGCGTGCATCATTAATGACCGGGCTTTCAGGATGGGTGGCGATAAACCTTGTCATCCGGAACTCGGCATCGGGATTAAAAAGTCTGAGGGCCGAGATAGCGGCAGAATATTCCGCATCTGCAACAGCGATCATGTCGGATTTGTCACTGTTTCTGATGTACGAATCAAAAAGCCTTATTGCAGCAGCATATTTCTCCTTGCAGAATAACTCTTTTCCCCTGGTATATTCTGAAGCCAGCACCTCCCCTGTGAACGGAACCTGCGATGTAACGGGAAAAATAGTAATAAGAAGGAGAAATAATATTAAAACTGGTCTGATTCTGTTCATAACTTATTTTTTTTGGCTTGTTTTTCAAAAATCCGGCTTATGGAGAATAATTCCATACTGCATATAACGGATTAATTATAAGCCATTTATATCATATAATCATAATACTGGCAGAATGTAAAATTACAACTATTAAACGCCGGCAACCGGCCTTTATTACTGATTTTATCAACATATAAATGTTAATTATTAATTCTTTCTTTATTTTGCATGAATACTACTGAGAGAATGCAGGAAACACTTCCCCTCGACATAATTATTGAGCTGAGAGACTGTATTATATGGCAGCAGGATCACCTTGTCCTGTCTGATGTGGATCTGGTTGTTCGCAGGGGTGAATTTATGTATCTTGTCGGCAGGGTCGGAAGTGGAAAAACCAGTGTTATCAAGACGCTTAATGCACAGCTCCCTCTTAAGGACGGCACTGGCATTGTAGCTGGGTTTAATCTGTTAAAACTAAAAAAACGTGAGATTCCACTGCTCAGGAGAAAACTGGGAATAGTATTCCAGGATTTCCAGCTGCTGACCGACAGGTCAGTAAACGACAATCTCGAATTTGTTCTGAAGGCAACAGGATGGAAAAACAGGCAGGAGATCGCGGCCCGGATCGGGGAAGTGCTCGAAAAGGTGGGACTCGGGCTCAAGGGTTATAAGATGCCACATCAGCTTTCAGGTGGTGAGCAGCAGCGTGTTGTCATCGGAAGGGCGTTGCTCAACGATCCTGATATAATCCTTGCGGATGAACCAACCGGTAACCTCGATCCCGAGACATCTGAAGGCATTATAAAGCTGCTGATTGAGATAAGTAAGACCGGCAGGGCAGTCATTATAGCAACACACAATTATACCATTCTTAAAAAATTCCCTGCACGCACTGCCAAGTGCGATGGAGGCAAGCTCATCGAGGTGAAGGATGATGAGGAGATTGAACTCGAGAAATTATAGCAACCTAATTTTTCAGGTTTAAGGTTCAGCGTTCAGCGTTCAGTTCCGTTATTACCCGATAACCCATTACCCTTATACCTGATAACTCAATAACACTTAACACTTAACACATAACGCTTAACTATTCTTTTAACATCTTCAGAGGCCATGGCAGCCGGTTACGGTAAATTCTGAAATAAGGAACATCTGTGCAGCCAAATGACTTCATAAAGAATGCAATAGAAGGAATTGATGAACCTGCAAAATCGAGGATATTATCTGTTGAAGCAAAGTTCCTGATTACCTCATTGACTACAAAGTATCCTGTATTTTTCTCACGGCTTTCCGGAGTATTTACGACGAAGAGCATCGTTTTCCGGCCAGGAATATCCATGAGAAACATTCCATAGATTAGTTTGACGCCGGCCTTTATCCCTAAAATTCTTCCTTTGCTATTTCTGATACAGAAATCCATCAGGCTCCTGAGGTGCTGATAGTCCCTCTGTTTTACTCCCCTGATGGTTTTGCCCTTATTTCTGACAAACAGACCTATAAGCTCGTCAGG
>JADDYF010000022.1 GCA_015712185.1 Bacteroidales bacterium | reverse complement strand
CTTCGTACAGCTCGACAAGATCGGGATATTTCTCAGCCCATCTCTCAAGCCAGTCGTAAATCACATCCGCTGAATGGTATTTATCAAATGAAAGAGTTTCAGCTGTTTCATACTGTACATGGGGATATTTTACCTCCGGAAAATAATTGACCCCATGCCGCATCCCGTAGAGTTTATAAATAGTACGTTTCTGAGGCCGTGCTCCGCGGTCCTGGTCGGTTTGTCCGCATAACAGGGCCGGAAACAACATCATAAGGAAAAACAATAATCTGGTTTGCATAGCTCGGTATTAATTACAGCCGAATTTAAAAATTAATACCGATATCAGCAGCCTGAACCGGCATTATTAAGAATTTGAAAATAAACCAGGCCGGGAAAATCCAGATATTCTCAGGGGGTGCGATCTCCAGTCCTTTGTATATCAACCTCTTTTTGAAAGTATTTCGAGCTTGTTGATATCAACAATTTCGATTGTTTTTCCGAATACCCTGATTATTCCGTCTTTTTTGAAGTCGGAAAGTGTCCTTATAACGTTGGCTGTGCTCATTCCAATGAAATCGGCAATCTCCTTCCGCGAAACCGGAAGATCGAATACCCTGGTATTGTATATCTCCTTGGCAAAATACAGGAGAACATAAGCCACCCTGCCTACAAGATTTTTCAGTCTTATATCAAGTGTCTGGGTTATAATTTTATCGTTGATCTTTGACACTTTACTCAGAAGGCCCATTGCGAAGGAGCCGTTTTTTATGAAAAGTGACTTTATAAAATCGAGCCTGACAATGCAAACGACGGAATCCTCAATTGATGCCACCGAATACCTGTACCGTTCATCGGAAAATATGCTCATGTTGCTTACAAACTCGAACGGGCGAGTAATAGTTATCACCTGCTCTTCTCCCGTTGCGGTTCGCCTGAAGAGCTTTACAAGACCGCTTTTGAGGTACTTGAAGTCGGTGATCTTTTCTCCCTCATGGTTTATGATTTCTCCTTTTCTGTAAGGATGTTCTTCCTTGTTATTGCATAATTCCTGGATTGTGCTTTCATCGAGATGTGCAAAAACGATTTCCCTGAATTCGCAGTTTTCGCAGACGCAATATTTGGTTTGTTCGTTCACTTTTTACTGTTTTTCACAAAATTACACTTTTACAAATGACAAAACAGATTCATTATTGTTTTATTCCCAAATTTGGACCTATTTTGAAATCTGATTATAGTGAATCCTGAATTTCCCCTTTTATGATTTACAAAACAGATTATCATTTACACACAACTTACAGCGACGGGATAGGGCCTCCCGAGGAATTTGTTGAATACGCGATTAACGCAGGGCTCAAGGAAATCGGATTCTCGGAACACCTTTCATTATTCAAAAAGGAACAGAACTGGTGCATGAATCCCGACAATATTTCAATCTACATCGGGCATATCAATTCGCTGAAGGAAAAATCGAAGGACCTGATAATCAGGACAGGGCTCGAAGTGGATTATATCCCGGGGAAGGAAAATGAGACAGGATCCTTTTTAGAAAAACAGAGTCTTGATTATATCCTTGGATCGGTCCACTATCTGGGTGAAAGAACTGTTGACGAGGCACCCGATTTCTACGAAGGGAAAGATATTGATGATCTGTTCGGATCATATTTTGACCGGGTAATGGCAGCATCCTCATCGGGGCTTTTCGACATCATCGCACATTGTGACCTGATAAGGATTTTTGGTTTCAGACCCTCTTATGATCCCGAACCGCTTTACAGGAAGCTTGCAAAATGCCTGAGGGAGAATGATGTTGCCTTTGAGCTTAATACTAACGGACGTAACCGGCCCATCGCAGATTTTTATCCCGACCGCCGCTACCTCCATATCTTCAGGGAGGAAGATGTTGCGGTTTGTGTCAATTCCGATGCCCACAGACCGGTCCTTGTTGCCCAGTATTTTGATGAAGCATATGATTTACTTCGATCTGCCGGCTATACCGAAATGGCAGTATATGCCGGTAGAAAAAGAAATATGGTTCCTTTCTGATTAAATATTATTCTGAAGCTTATGAAAAATCCAGCCAGGTTTTTAATTTTTACAGCAGTGATTTTATTTTCGTGTTCCGGCTGCTCACAAATTCAGGAGAACACTATTGTAACAGGAGGCCCGGAGGTCATTCCGTTCAGGGCGCTTCCTTTCAGTCTGACTGAAGTGAAACTCCTTGATGGTCCTTTTCTTCACGCTGCTGAGCTTGATGCCAAAATCCTTCTCAGCTATGAACCCGACAGGTTCCTGTCAAAATTCTGTACCGAAGCAGGCCTTCCGGCAAAAGCGGAACATTATATGGGATGGGAAGATGCGACTCTTGCGGGTCACAGCCTCGGACACTATCTGAGCGCCTGTTCAATGATGTATCAGACAACAGGCGACAACCGCTTCCTGGAACGGGTAAACTACATCATTACTGAACTTAAACGCATCCAGTATGCTGACGGAGAAGGATATATAGGGGCATTCCCGGGCGGCAAAAAAATCCTTGAAGAGGAGGTCGGAAAAGGAAATATAAGGGCACAGGGTTTTGACCTTAACGGGATATGGGCGCCGTTCTATACCCAGCATAAGGTGATGGCCGGGCTCAGGGACGCATACCACCTGTGCAATAACGCTACCGCACTCGGAGTGGAAAAACATTTTGCCGACTGGCTTTACGAAGTCATATCACCGCTGACTGACGAACAGGTGCAGGAAATGCTGCTGTGCGAACATGGCGGAATAAGTGAAACGCTGGCCGATCTTTATGCAGACACCAAAGATGAAAAATACCTCAGGCTGTCGGAGATCTTTTACCAGGAATCCTTCCTCGATCCGCTGAAAGCCGGACAGGATATACTGCCCGGGAGACATTGCAATACAAACATACCGAAACTTATCGCTCTTTCAAGGCTTTATGAGCTTACCGGTGATACCTCCGACCGTAATGCTGCACGGTTTTTCTGGGACAGGGTGGTGAATCATCATTCCTATGTCACCGGCGGCAACGGTAATGATGAGTACTTCGGTCCTGCTGACAGGCTGAGAGACCGTCTCGGAGAGGGCACGACTGAATCCTGCAATGTTTACAATATGCTTAAGCTTACCGAGCATCTTTTTGAATGGGAGGCTTCCGCTGAAGCAGCCGATTTTTACGAAAGAGCGCTGTTCAATCATATCCTTGCCACACAGAATCCTCAGGACGGACATGTTACCTACAATCTTTCGCTTGAGATGGGTGGCCATAAGGAATTCCAGGATCCTTTTTGGTTTACTTGCTGCATCGGGACAGGGATAGAGAACCACTCCAAATACGGAAGGAATATCTGGTATCATAACAACGATGAGCTTTACCTGTTCCAGTTCATAGCATCTCAACTCGCATGGAAAGAAAAGGGAGTTACGGTCACTCAGAATACAGGTTACCCCGAAGAACAGGGAACAACACTCGGTTTCATGTGCGAAAAGCCGGTGAAACTGTCGCTGAAGATCCGATATCCTCATTGGGCGGAAAAAGGGATTGAGATCGAGGTAAACGGCAGGAAAAGACGGATTACCGGGCAGCCAGGAAGCTTTGTTGCAATAAGCAGAACCTGGGATACGGGCGATAAGGTTGAAATCAAGATCCCATTCTGTCTCAGGCTGGAAGCGATGCCTGACGACAGCAGCAGGGTGGCTGTGATGTACGGACCTCTAGTAATGGCCGGCAATCTCGGTCCGGTGAAAGATACTCCCGTACAGGATTCCATTGCGATTCCAGTTCTGATGACACAGGAAAGAGATCCGTCCGTGTGGATGAAGCCTGTGGAAGGCAGAGTCAATACTTTCCTTACTGCCGGTACAGGAAGACCTGCGGACATTGAGATGAGGCCTTTTTATACTTTTTATGACAGGAGGTACTCGGTATACTGGGATATGATGACTGAAACCGGTTGGAACGCCAGACTGGCTGAACACAAGTCGGAGGTCGAACGGATCAGTGAGATCGCTGACGCCACCATTGACTTCGTTCAGCCGGGCGACATGAGGTCAGAACGAAATCATGGTTTTAAAGGTGAAAGAACATCTCCCGGAAGGTTCAGAGAGAGGCAGAACAGGGAGTCGAGGAGCGGATGGTTTTCCTACACCCTGAAAGTCAGCAGCGGAACACCTGCTGCCCTGATGGTCGAGTACTGGGGAGGGTTCCCGGGTGCAAAAACATTTGACATACTTATTAATGATAAGGTTATTGCCACTGAGAATATCTCCGGCAAAAAGGATGGCCATTTCCTGAATACCCGCTACGACATCCCTGAAGAAATATCCGGCGCTGCCTCACGGATTACAGTAACATTCCGGGCACACCCGGGTAATATGGCAGGTCCTGTATTCGGTGTAAGGACAATAAGGGATTAATATTTTAAAGTACGCGAAAGTCTGATGATTGAGAATTATCATCAACGTATAATTAAACGTATAATTATACGTGGGAACCAAATATATCTTTATTCCGGGGATCATTTTCTTGAGCCTGTACGTATCACAGCCGGATGATTTTATAAAGGCAGGCCGGCCGGGATAAGATTTATTGACTAACTTTCGGATTGTCATCAATTCTTTATCAAAATGAAATTTGTCAATCTCGTCTGCTTTATTGCAGTTATTCTATGCTTTTCATTTACTATAGCTGATTCACAGGTGAGGCCCGAGAGGCAATGGTCATCTTACAGGGGATATATGTCATCGGGAGTCCTGGATAATGCCGGCCTCCCTGAATCATTTGATCCTGAGAAATCTATCAATATCAGGTGGAAAATTCCAATATCAGGACTCGGGCATTCAAGCCCTGTGATATGGGAAGACAGGCTTTTCATTACAACAGCTGTCAGCAATGCAGATAAATATGGCATAAAAACAGGTATTTATGGCGACGGGATGCCTGTTCCGGATAGCTCAGTCCATGACTTTGTGGTAATTTGCATAAATAAGAACTCAGGGAAGATCCTCTGGCAAAGAACAGCTTACAGAGGGATACCTGAAGTAAAACGGCATCCGAAATCAACTCATGCCAACCCGTCTGTCGCCACTGATGGTAATTATGCTGTTGCCTTTTTTGGTTCCGAAGGAGTGTATTGTTATGATTTTGAAGGCAGACTTATCTGGAAAAAGGATTTCGGGATACTGAAGGCCGTTGCATTCAACCTGCCTGCGGCTGAATGGGGATTTGGAAGCTCCCCGGTCATTTACAAAGGTGTCCTGATTATCCAGAGTGATGTCCTTGAGAATTCATTCCTGGCTGCCTTTGAGCTCAAATCGGGAAAAGAACTATGGAAAGTAAAACGCGATGACTATCCATGCTGGAGTACACCCAATATTTATACGAACGGCGGCAGAACCATTATTGCGGTTAACGGCTATAAACACCGTGCCGGTTATGATTTTGAAACCGGCAGGGAGATCTGGAGGATGTCAGGAGGCGGTGATGTGCCAATCCCAACCCCGATCATCGGGAAGGATCTGATTTATTTCAACAGCGCCCACGGACCAAGTTCTCCAATCCTTGCTGTCAAAGCTGATGCCGAAGGCGATATCACACTCGATCCCGGAACAACAGGCAATGATCACGTAAAATGGAGTATCCCCAGGGGAGCATCATATATCCATACTCTGCTTTTATACAGGGAACATCTCTATAATGTCAACTGGAACGGGACAATCCAGTGCTATGATCCATACTCAGGAAAGGAAATATTCAACGGGAAGCTGGGAAAGTCAAAAAGTTTCATAGCATCACCCGTTGCTTCAGATGGAAAGCTTTATATTGTTGATGAAGAGGGTACTGTATACATTCTGGAGGATGGAACCTCATTTAAACCGGTCCGCGAAATACCGTTGAATGACATATGCCTCACGGCTCCTGCAATCACGGACGGGATGATATTCTTCAGGACCCAGAAATACCTGCTGGCAGTCGGGAAAGATTAATCTACACCCTGTCACGCCCCTTCAGGGCTTAATATTATAGATTGGCTCGTACCCCCGGTTTGCACCGGGGGTTATTCATATAACGCCACATTCGTGGCTGATTCTGTTGGAAATTCATACGACTTGCTATATTGGTACTGATAGCTGAATATCTCAACCCGGCTGAAAGAGCCTGATGTAAAAATTCACAGCTGTTCTTACTGCAGATTCTATTTGGTTGCCGTACCCGAGGTTGAAAACCGAACCTTCACCCGGCTCTGAAAGAGCCTGATGTGAAAATTCACAGCTGTCCTTACTGCAGATTCTATTTCGTTGCCGTACCCGAGGTTGAAAACCGAACCTTCACCCGGCTCTGAAAGAGCCTGATGTGAATATCCCCCGGTGTTAACCGGGGGTTAATGGCCAGTACCCCGGTGACAGCTCTGAAGGAGCTGAATAAAAAGCTCATATGTGTCTGATATGGCACTATTGATTCTTGCTCCGGAATATTGCAGTTATATCAGGTAAAATTTCATTCCGGAATGAACAAAAAAGGATCTGGTTCCTTTAACTGTAGAACAATTTACAAGCATTGAAGAATTTCAGATTCATATCTTTTTCTGATGAGAAACAACAAATTATTCAAAATAATCGGATTTATTGTATTGACAGTATCCTGCATCCTGTTCCTGCTGATACCTGTAGTCCCGTGGCTTGGGTTTTCCGGTGGTCAGACAGCAGGAATAGCAGCAGGATTGCTGATCTCAGGTGAAATACTGTTCTATTTAAGCCTGTTTATTTTAGGAAGAGGCTTTTATGACAAAATAAAAAACAAATTTAATTCCTGGAGATCAAAGACTAAAAGATCAAATCTTCCGGCAGGAGGTAAGCCATAAAGCCTATAATGCCAGCATATGCTCAAGGAAGATTTTTATTCCGATCGCTATCAGCATAATACCTCCAATAATCTCGACCTTATGTCCAAGTGTTTCCCCTGCTGATTTACCTATCCTGATAGCCGTCATTGAAGCAAGAAAGGTAACCAGTGCAATTATTATACCTGATGTCCAGATCTTTACATCAAGCAGAGCAAAGCTTATCCCGACCGCAAAGGCATCGATGCTTGTGCCAAGCGCTATCGTAAACAGGACCATGAGCTTGCTGTAATCCGGCGATTCTCTCTGGTCGCCTTTTCTT
>JADDYF010000015.1 GCA_015712185.1 Bacteroidales bacterium | reverse complement strand
AAGAAAATAGCCCCTGGGCTGTTTTTAGGGAGGGGCCAGCATGCAGAGGTGGCATAAAAGGCGAACTGAAAAAATAGTTCGAGCGCTGACGGAGCAACAAAAGAGAGTGAGAGTCAAAGACCGTGACCGAAGTACGAGCGTCAGAGCGGGAGCGAGCACCTCATAAATCTGGGAGACACTAGTTGTTAAAACATGCCGTCCCCCGCTGTTTCGGGGCAGGCTCTACCGGACTCAGGAACCTTCATTACGAAACATATCTACAAACATGTCGCCCCTGCGGGGCTCACATCTCTTTATTCGTGCCCGAAACTACAATTATGTCTTCCCTTCGGGACCCATTTTCCGCATTTACCGAGCTGCGTCGCATTGCCATGTTTATCGTCGTTAGACCGTCGTAGCGGTTATGGGCCGCTAAGTGGCTGTATGGTCGAAGATGGAAAAATGTTGTAAAGGACGCGAGCCGCATCGCGCCTGCCCAGACAGAATCGACAGGGGCGTCATGTCTGTAGCTTTTTGGATGTTATCCAGGATTTGAGCCGGGTACCGGCGTAATGTAGTGATCAACAATATTTAATATATCAGAGCTCCGGAAGACTGAATATAAATTAACTTGCCTCTCCGATGGAGTTCCATAGACAATTCATAGTTGTATCTCTATAAATCATACCTTTCAGTTTCTGACTTCCTATGGCAAAATAAAATTGACTTTGGCTTTTTGCTGGTGTAACTTTATATAAGAATCAGGTTGGTGAATTTTCATGGGAAATTGATATTACAGGAACATATAACTAATTCATATTATTAACTAAAATCTTTCAGCTAGGAAAAAAACTTTATTTAGTTTAATTGCCTTTGCCCTACTGGGGTGTACTAACCAACCTCTTAAACCTCTGTCCGATGCAGAAAAAGAAACAATCAAAAATGAAGTTAAAAAAGATTTTAATGCTATGATTGAGGCATGTAATAAACTTGACATTGAGATTGCTCTTACGTATTTCTTGGATTCTCCCGATTTCATGGGTATAGGACCTGATGGCGTGCCAATAGATTTTGCTCAGTTTAAAAAAGCTAATGAAGATATGTCTAACGCTGCCAGAAGTATGCAATTCACTAATATCGGAGAGGATTTCAAGGTATTAGGTAATGATCAAGTCCTCTATATCTACCGATATAATGCTGAAATGATCCTAAATAGTGGAGAAAAAATAGTCTACGATAAATTAGCAATGACATCCCTTTGCAAGAAAGTTGAAGGTGTATGGAAGATTATTTTCTACCATGAATCAGGATTGCCTCCTGTAGTGACAAAATTGTCCGAATAATTAATTTCGAATAACTTTTTACAGCCCCCTGAAATCATCTCCGGGGGCTTTTATATTCTAATAATCTGACCCTCACTTGACTTTGGTATACGTATAGTTTAATTTTACATAAACATATGCCAGTAATCTTATTGAATTACAAATCCAATCGGTTTTATGCAAATCTGGTCTGCAGAAATAAAAGAGCTTGAGAAACTTTATGAATCCCTCAAAGAGCAGCTTCCCGATCTGGAGAAAGAACTGGAACGGTTGATTAAAGCTGATGATGAGAATATGATTCTGCTTTATTCAAGAAGATATCTTGAAGTCATCATTACAGGTTTATGTGAATGTGAACTAAAAAGGGATAGAGGAACAGAGCCTCTGAAGGGAATCATTGATAAGCTAAACAAGGAGAAAAAAATACCTGCTCATATTATAGCTTCAATGCACGGTCTTAATGAATTATCAACATTTGGCACGCATCCTAAAGACTTTGATCCTGAACAGGAAAACCGGTTCTGAATAATCTTGATATAATCATCAAATGGTATTTGAAGTATAGCGAAAGCCGTTCCATTGACAAAATAAAAGAAGAAACCTTGGCGAAGGAGAACATCACTCTCCTAAATCCTGACGAAGTTGGACTTTATTTAAGCTTCACCCCACGGATAGGTCTGGTTCACTTCTCCCCTTCTCCCCTTCTCCCCTTCTCCCATTCTCCCATTCTCCCATTCTCCCATTCTCCCATTCTCCCTATCTCCCTCCTCATCTTTGCCCGGCAACAGCCTTCTTTGCTGCTTCGAGATGAAGAAAATGATTATGGTCATAAAATGGTCTCAGATCCCAGCCTTTCTCAAGATATTCCAGGGCTTGTTTGTAATTTCCCTGCTTGTAAAAGCCCCATCCCTTAGTTTCATTAATATCAGCAAGTAATTCTTCATCTAATTGATTTGATTTAAGAGCATCATCTATTAAAGTCATACCTTTACCAATATTTAACTCATTATCAATAAGTAGATAGGCTAAATAATACGTTGCCCATATTGTATAAATATCTGAGGGTTCTGATTCTATTGCCAACTGATAATGTTGAATTGCTTTTTCTAAAAGAGCGGCTTCCTGATATATTAATCCTATCGCAGATTCAATGTAAGAGAAAGAACGATTTTCCTCTTTAGCTGATGCACGGAATTTTGTTAATAGTTCATAGGCTTTTGCTGTATCACTTTGTGACAGGGCACATAAAGCCTGGTGATTTATTATTTGGAGTTCCTCATTTGGCCAGAG
>JADDYF010000001.1 GCA_015712185.1 Bacteroidales bacterium | reverse complement strand
GAATTTTTCCAGTAAGGTTCTATTAACTTCCACTTTTGGACAGCTGTAAGTGGTTCGTTGAACAATTTGTTGAACAATGAATCGGGTAATCCGGCTGACTTCAGGTCATCATAACCGTTCTGCTGGAACAAGAGCATGAAATCGACAAAGTAGGTCCCTTTCAGCAGGTCGGGATCGAACAGATGTTCGTGTGTGTCAATTATCCTGAGTGAATCCACATATTTGCTGATACGAAGTTCATATCCGGGTGCCGGTAATGATTTTGGCTGTACCTGGGCTTTACAAATAAAAGTGCAGACAAATAATACGGAAAATATTAATCTCAATCTCATTACGATCAGAAACAGACCATATTCGGTGATTAGACTACAAATTATGCATGAATATTTCAGTCAATTTCAGTTTTAACATTATTTAACCACTAAGGACGCCGGTCAGCTGACGACATATATTAAACAAAGAAGGGGCGTTGCATGCAACGCCCCTGATATAAATCCGGATTAATAATTACCCGGTGTACAATTACCGTTAAACTATTTCCCGTATGAAGGATCCTGTGTAATAATACCCTTCTGCAGGTCGATCACACCCTGATAAATCGGCCAGTAATCATCTTCAGCGGCGTTGAATGTTGCTCCGACCATGAATACCCTGAATGTGACGTCATCATTGATATAGGCGTTAAGTGTCGATGCAAGAATTCCCCAGCGCCGCAGATCGAAAAACCTGTGGTTCTGCATTGCAAACTCAAGCCTTGTCTCTTCCTGAACAGCTTTCAGTGCATTGGCCTTGTTGTCGAAAGGATATAATCCCGGACCAGGATAAGGCTCAACCTTATAGTTGGCTGCGTTTTGATCCGGGATGACAACAGGATTCGATCCAAGGTTTTTAGTGCTGGTACAAAAACCCTTGATCGGTGTGCTGCCTTTGGCCCGGTTACGGATCATGTTCACATATGTCCGGGCAAGTTCCAGATCATTATCCTCTATGGCACATTCAGCTCTCCAGAGAAGGATACTTGCATAACGGTAGGTCCTGTAATTTTTCCCGTTTGCAAAACCGGTGCCATTAAGATTCGATGCCTGTTCGTCTTTCCTGTGCATGAACACTTTACACATAAATGGTCCGCCGTTGCCCTGTTCGCGGATCCAGTCATTTCCCGGCATAATACCCCAGCCAAGAAAATCAACGCCCCGTCGTGCAATTATAAAGTCAACACGGGGATCGAGCAGGTGATCGGTAGGTGTAAAGTCTACAGTGCTTGAAACTCCCATATCGGTTGCCAGATGTACGCGGGCAGTCGGATCGAGAACAGGAAGTCCGTTGGCATCAACCTGGAAAGCATCGAAAAGGTTCCTGGATGGCTGATAGAATCCCCATCCGCCGCAGCTTGCCGGACCTTTCTGGGGAAAAGTTGGTCCCGAACCTGCAACCGAATTGGTAGCTGTCGCCGTAGTTGAACACTGTAACTCAAAAATTGATTCAGAGTTATTTTCATGTGTCATGTCGAAGTTCCACATATACTCGGCTGTCAGACTGAATCCGCCGTTGGTGATGATATCATCCAGGAGCGGTTTTGCCTGGCTGTACTCCTTCTGGTACATATGGGCCTGAGCTTTCATAGCTTCTGCAGCGTACTTATTCACACGACCCTTTTCGTTATTGTATTTTGTACCCGTCAGGTTATCAATTGCAAACTGGAGGTCAGCTTCAATTCCATCCCATCCTGCATCGGCGTTTGGAACTTCCTGAGGAGTTAAATCTCCCAGTTCTGCCTGGGTTTTAATGTATGGGATCTTTTCGAAGATCTTGTTTGCCTGGAAATGAAACCATGCTCTCAGGCACTTGGCTTCAGCTTCAATCTCTGTAGCTCTGGCGTCAGGAATCGGTGTAGGTCCTGCCTGTGTCACTGCGAGAAAGTCAAGACAGACGTTTGCACGGGCAACCCCGTCATAACAATGAGTCCATCTTTCATTCAGGTAAGGGTTGTTGGGCAGAGCTTCATACCTCTCGAGCAGGTTAAAATTACTCTGGTCACCTGCAGAGGTGCCTTTATAGGCATCATCTGAACAACCTCCGGAATAAGTCCAGTCGCTGGTCAGAACGCCTCCGAAATTTGCGTTGGAATTCTGCATCCTCTCGTAGACGCCAACAAGCAGCGCTTCAACCCCCGCCTGAGTCTGTATCACAGTGCCGGCTGCCACCCCGGGAGGCTCATTTGTCAGAAAATCCTCGCTGCACGAATAAATCACCAGCAAGCTCCCGATAAGCGTAGTAACTGATAAAAATTTGATTATTCTTTTCATACTTATTTATGTTAGTAAATCATAAAAAATAAAGATTAGAGACCAAAGGTAATACCAAACAGGAATTGCTTTGATGTAGGCCATGCGCCTGCATCGATTCCCATATTGATACCGGCACCGGCTATTTCAGGATCAAGCCCCGGATATTTGGTAATTGTAAACAGGTTTGAACCCTGGAAATAGAGCTGGAGAGTACTGAATCTGTTGTTCAGAAGCTTGTTGAAATCGTAACCTACCCTCAGGGTCTTCATGCGCAGGAACGAACCATCCTCTAAGAAATGGGTTGAAGGCTCCTGGTGCGGAGTATCATTCTGAAGAATGACAGGCATTGAAGCCTTTGAATTGTCACCGCCGAGATGAGGGCTTCCCCACGATTCATAAAGTCTCCTGTGGGTTTTTCCCGATTCGAACTGGACATAATCAACATACCTGCTCACATAGTTAGCGATCTCGTTACCAACCGATGAATACAGGGTTGTCATTACACTGAATCCCTTGTAGCCCAGGTTGAAGCTAAGGCCTGCCGTGAAATCAGGATGAGGTGATCCGATCCATGTCCGGTCATTGGAGTCAACCACACCGTCAGGTTCCCCGTCAGGACCACTGACATCCCGGTATTTGAAATATCCTGGCCTGTTGTTTGCTCCTCCGAATATTGGCGCATATGCATCTGCTTCTGCCCAGCTTTCAAAAATACCATCAACTATATAACCGAAAAATTCAGGGAATGCCCTTCCGGTCATAGTCCTGGTATAGTATTTCTCACGGTAACCCGATCCCTGGTAGAAGTCGGTGGCAACGTCAGTAAGTTTTGTGAGCTCATTCTTATAATGAGATACTACGAGATCTGCGCTATAGGTAAGATCGCCGTTAAGTGCAGTGTTTGAGTATCCGAGCTGAAGATCGAAACCGACATTCTTCATCTGACCAATGTTGATATATGGCCTGGTAGCTGTACCGAGTACCAATGGCAGCTGCTTCCTGTAAAGCATATCTTTTGTAGTGCGATACCATACATCAAAAGCGACGTTAAAGTTTTTGAGCAGGGTAGCATCAACACCGACATTGGTGGTGGTCGTGGCTTCCCATTTTACATCAGGGTTGCCGAAAGTGGACTGATAGAATCCTACATTACTGAAGGCTCCATTGGCCCCGTTCATACCGTAACTAGCACTGCCTTCGCTGTAGGCAAAATAGGTATAGGGATTATAGTTGTCCATACGGTCATTACCTACTGCTCCATAACCCACACGCAATTTAAGTTCATTCAGCCAGTTCGAGGTTGAAGCCATGAAATCTTCCTGGGAAATTCTCCAGCCTATTGATGCTGCCGGGAAGATACCATATTTGTCTGTTCCGAAACGTGACGATCCATCCCTCCTTAACACGGCTTCCACTAGGTACTTGTCAGCATAAGAGTAGTTTATGCGGCCAAACAGTGAAAAGAGATTATAGGCGCTGTTCCCGTCACCATTGGATATACTGCGCAATCCGGTATTCAGAGACATATAGTTAACATCAAGGAAAGGGTACTCTGCCCTGCTTCCTGAGATAGATGTGGAAACGGTGCTATAAGCTTCAGCTCCGCCGATAACCTTAAAGTTGTGTTTATCCAGCACCAGAGAATATTCAATGGTATTTGTCCATGTCCAGTTACGACCTGTGCTGGCGCCTTTTCCGAAAGAATCATAAGTACCTCTTTCAGCTGCAGCAACCTCAACAAAATTGACATCCCTCGATTCACCGCTGTACTGATTGATCCCGATCAGTGTTTTGGCTGATAATCCTTTCAGGATATTTAATTTCACATAAGCTGTACCGCTGAAGTTCATATTCTTTGAGAAATCATACTGGTTCTTATCAATCAGGAAGATCGGGTTTTGAGCATTACCCATTCCTGTAGGTCTTGATCCGGCATAGGTTGTTCCGGATTCATCCCAGACAGGTACCATCGGTGGAAGCCTGTAGCACCAGGATACCATAGACGTCTCGCCGTTGTCTGTCTGGTGTCCGTGATCATTGGTATAATTTACTCCGAAGCTTGTGCCAAGGTCAATCCATTTTGCCGGAGATGTGTTAATGTTGGCACGTCCGCTATACCTTTCAAAACCTGTCCATTTGAAGATACCCTGCTCCTCGGTGTAGCCGAGCAGAAATGCATAGGTAGTATTCTGTGAACCTCCTGCAATATCGAGAGTATACTCCCTGAATGGGGCATTCCTTGTTGCTTCCTTAAACCAGTCTGTTCCCGGAACACTGGTCCTGGTAATGAGGTATGTGTCATCTCCGTCCCTTACGGCCAGCTGATTATCGTAACGTGACATATCTGCAAGCGGATCGCCCTGCGGAGCCATTGTCGGGAAAATATAATAAGGAATCACAGGTGTATTTCCTTTACCGAACTGGACATGGTTGTATTGAAGAGTTGGTTCCGGTTTGGTAGGATCTGCAGCCCTTACCCACAATTCATGATCTATATCGAATTTATTTTTTGTTTCCAGCCAGACCATTTCAGCCCATTCCTGGGTATTCAGCAGATTATAATACTCGCCGGGGGTTGTTATGCCCTGCCTTACATTCACATTCATGGAAACTTTCTGGCCTCTCCTGCCGCTCTTTGTTGTGATAAGCACAACTCCAGTAGCTGCCCTTGCTCCATAGATCGACTGTGCGGCGGCATCCTTCAGGATGGTTATAGTTTCAACATCATTAGGTGAATATGTTCCGCCCGGTACACCGTCTACAACATAAAGGGGATTTGAATCGTTGATTGTGGTCATCCCGCGGATCCTTATGGTTGATCCTTCTCCGGGTGTGTGCTGGTTCAGAATTGTCACACCTGCAACCTTACCTTGCAGACGTGTGATAGGATTTACTGCCGAACTCTCTGAAAGAGTGGCAGCATTGACTGTCGACACGGCACCGGTCAGGGATTTTCTTGCCTGTGTGGAATAACCAACGACAACTATCTCTTCAAGAGCAGAAACAGCTTCGGCCAGTGTAACATTTACAATGCTCTGGGTTCCTACCAGTGACTCCTGGGTAACATAACCAATAAAGGAGAACGACAATATAGAATTTGCAGATGCAACTGTCAGAGTATAATTACCATCTGCATCTGAAATAGCACCGTTCGTTGTGCCTTTTTCCAGAATATTTACACCAGGCAACGGATTCCCTGAAGCATCGACGACTTTTCCAGTCACCCTTCGTTGCTGAAATTCATCAGAGGTTGTATTTCCGTCGTCCGGTATGCCGGTTACGGCGAGTGTGCTCGTAACAAGCAGTAACAGTACGGTTGTGCACCTCAGAACCATCTTTAGTTTTTTCAGATGGTCTGAAAAAATAAATAGTACGATTCTTTTTGTCATACTTTGATTGAAATTAAGTTTAAATTTTTATGCAGATTCATAACAGGCACAATGTCAGATTTTTGATCATTATGCCATGACTAGATTTGATAGACGGAGTTTAGAATTACTCCTTTCAGGTTAAGGTAGTTTGACTTCATTCATAGGCAGATAGGTTTTAGGTTGTACATCAGGTTAGAGTAAATATTTATTTTTTTTATTCTCTGAAAAACAAATATTCTTCGAAATTTATGTAATTATACCCAAACTTGCAAGTAATTATGAAATTTAGATATCAGGCTGTTCACTGGTTTGATGTTCAAATGTTTGATAAGTAGCATAAATTATATCAATAAAGTTTTATTATTTTTCAGATTGCGTTTTTGTTTAATTTCAGGCTGATTCAGAATAACCATGAAAATATTCTTTTTATTATCCGTTGTTTCAATCTTATATACCGCATGCATCAGGAATTCAGGTAAAAACCGTTCCGAATCGATATCCGATAATAAAATCAAAAATGAGATAATAGCTGTTGCAGAAAATTATCTGGCAAATCAGCTGACTGAAGGAAAAAAGACAATATCCGCTGAGGGCATTATTACTTTAGACGACAACCAGAAAAGATATGTAATTGAACCATCAAAAATTTATACAGGTTTGATTGATGATGATACAACCGAAGATGCAATCATCTCAATATCAACTTTCCGTGGTAAATACCAGACTGTTTCCGAACATTTAATATTGCTGAAACCTGATGATGACTTCATGCTGGTTACTACGATAGAATCCGATATGAGGATCATTTCAGTAAAAGACAGGATAATAACTGCAGACGTACCTGAGCATTCCCGTAATACTCCCCTTTTTGATTGCCCCTCGTGCTGGGAGGTCGTAAAATACCGGTTTACCAATGGAGAACTGGTCAGGATGGAGTAAAATGCTATTTTTTCAGCCCAAAGACAGCTACCTTGGCACGGTTTAAACCTGCCACGATTAGAGGAGCATCTCCGTCAAAATAAAGCAATGATTCGACCATTCCCTGGAGGATGAGTCCGCTTTGCGGGGGGGGCAGGACATTGAACGACTGTTTGTCCCCGTTGCTCAGAAGAACTGCACCTTTCAGGGCATCGTAAAATCCTGTCGAAATATCATAGGTGTGATCATTACCTCCGGCAATGATATCAGGATAATTGTCATTATTCAGATCCGTAACTATCATCTTCCTGAGCGGAGCTGCCTGCAGCTCCCCCGGAAGTTCTTCCCAGCTAAGGTTACCCTTTTCATTCCAGATTATATAACTAGATGTTGTATTTACATGAAGTTTAAATTCCAGCCTTTTCAAAATGTCCTCATCCAGCATTTCATCAATTCCGGTAAAACTGAATGAAGTGTAATCTGTAAACAGTTTCCTGAAAAAAGTGGATTGCTCCATCAGCTCATCGAGGTAATTAACAGGATATTCGGTCATTACATCATTCCGGTCTTTCCAGTATGCTGTTGTCAGCGGATCTGTTACACCATCAAGGTCAAGGTCGATGCAATAAAGGCTCAAAGGATATTGCGAACTTATGGTGAACCTGTGATTTTCACCAAGATTTCCGGCAATGTAATCGTTGTCGCCGTCATTGTCAAAATCTCCTGCAGCAACTGTATACCAGATACCATGATGTTCTTCTGATCCCGGAAGAGTAAAGGGCACGAATTCTTCACCTTTTAAGCTTTTAAGGAGAGCGAGTGAATTCCATTCCCTGGCAACCAGGAGATCTTCCCAGCCATCGTTGTCATAATCGGTCCAGACCGCATCTGTCACCATTCCGAGATCGAGCTGTGAAGAAGGAGTAACTGAAAGTTTTCCCTTTTCATTCAAGATCAGCCAGGAAGGACCTGCATGCGGGAACTTCCCTTTCTTTACCCTTGAACCAATGAAAAAATCAACATCGCCGTCATGATCAAAATCGAAAGGTTTTACGACAGAAGCAATGAATGGCGGAACAGGAAGGTCCGATCTGTGGAAAGAGCCATTGACATTTTCATATAAATAATGTTTGTAGTCACTTTCTTTCTGATTTTCATAACCACCGGCAACAGCTACCACATCATTGTCTCCATCATTATCAATATCAACAATTGCCAGGTCAGATTCGGAAAATTCTTTCTCCGTCGTCAGTCCATCAAGCTTTATTTCTCCAAAACCTTTCCCCCTTCTCAAAAAGACTGTAGTGGGCAGCAGGTTCGTCGCGCCGATTACTAAGTCTTCAAATCCGTCTTGATCCAGATCTCCCTTTGCCATTTTTGGACCTATCTGCGAAAATTTATGAGGAATAATATTCTGGTCGAGGTAAAAATCAGGAAAATCTCTCTGCTCATGTACATAGTCCAAAGCATTTTTACGTTCAAAAAACATCAGGTTATTGTTCCCGGGATTTAAATTAGACTTGATTGATGGAAGCGAACTCAATTGATTTATCTCAATTGTCTGGTTTGCCTTTAGATTTTTTAGTACTGATTGATTTCCACTTGCGGGCCACGTTACTCTGACTGAATCAACGATACTTTGATCTGCAAGGCCAAAGTGTACGACAGGATCGACAGATGACGCATATCCTCTGGTTAAGAAGTGTTCGGTAAACTGATATCTGCCATCACACCAGAGTTCCACTTTTGCACCCAAAGCCATTGTGTTGCCGGCATTTCCGGCAAGTCTGATCCTTAAATAGCCTGATTGTTTCTTTTCTCTCTCAACCGTCATATTTCTCAAAATAAATGCTTCATCATTCAGGTTATTTGCCACATAGTCGAGGTCACCATCATTATCGAGATCAGCAAAAGATGCACCATAAGAAAAGGAAGGAATATCAGGAAGCCAGTCATTCCTTTTTTTAAAACTGATGAGGCCGGCGTTTTCAAATGCGATATTATTGACTTTAATAGCCGGAGCCCTGTCAATCACATGTTGCTCATCAGCAACAAAATCATAAACAGAGACTTTGTATCTTGTCCAGTCCTTGTCAGTAAGATCTTTCGGATACCCGTTTGCGACAATGAGGTCTTTATCACCATCATTATCGTAGTCTGCAAAAAGAGGCGACCAGCTCCATTCGGTCTCATAGATGGTTCCCATCATCTGGCCGACTTCACTGTAAGGAATCATCTCACCATTCAATAATCCGTTATGCATGTGCAGCATATTCCTCAAATACTGGTGTTCGAAACCAAACTGTTCATCCAGACCATAAAACATATAGCTGAATCCGGCTATTGTCTGTCTTTTTTTATAATAGTATTCAGGGAGCATATCCAGTGTGTAAATATCAGGAAAGCCGTCATTATTTATATCTGCCATGTCATTGCCCATTGAGGATTTTGTCTGATATGACAAGTATTTCCTGATCTCATTCCTGAAGGTCCCGTCACACTGGTTTATATACAAAAGGTCGTTGGAGATGAAATCATTTGAGACATAAATATCAGGGTAGCCGTCCTTGTTAACATCACCCAGGGCAAGCCCGAGTCCGAATCCCTCATAAACTATACCTGCCTGGATGGTTACATCAGTAAAGGTGTTATCCCCGTTGTTCCGCAGCAGCCTGTCATTGTTTATAGCGCTTCCATCTGTGATCTTCGCCCTGTAAGCTGTGTTCATCCTTGAATTGACGGTATTATTCATGATATACAGATCAATGTCGCCGTCACAATCATAATCAAAAAAAGCTGCCTGGACCGATTGACCGTCATGTGCGATCCCGAATTCTTCAGCCATTTCAATAAACACAGGTTCGCTTTTATCTTTAATCCCTTTGTTCACCCACAGTCTGTTCCTGCATTTATCCGGATCTTTATCAGCAGTTGATGTGAGATAAACATCCGGCCACCTGTCGTTGTTAATATCGACTATTGTCACACCGCTGAACCACTGATTGTTGGTTAGTCCGATAAAATTCGTGGTAATATCCCTGAACCTGAAATTTCCCTGATTCAGATAGACTTTTGAAGAAACCTGGTTACCTGCAAACACTATATCCTGTAATCCGTCATTGTTCAGATCACCTATCCCAACCCCTGCGCCATTGTAAATATATTCATAGGTCATCACGTTGAAGCTGTCACTCTCAGTTATTGAGTTATTGAAGTCAACTCCCGTCTTTTTTGAACTGAGCAGCCGGAACTTCTGTGGATTTGAACATGAGACAAAAAATCCTGCAAATAACACGAACAACAATTTCCTCATCCGATACCAGTTAAGATGATAATAGTTTTTCAAGCCGGCAGCATCAATAAATGCCTAGTTTTTTAAACAACGAACTGAAAAGCCGTTCTTCTTACTGTCAAAACCCTTGAATGCTCTGCTGCTGCTGTCGTGGAGGCCATGATTCCATGCATCTTCTTCGTCGTATGTTGTTGATGTCCACCAGACAGCATAGGAGTCGCCATAAAGGGGGAATATCCCTGAACTATGACGCAAACCACCCGGAATTGCCGTAAAACCGGATTCATTTGTTGCACCGCTCAGATAATTCTTCCAGTGAGCATTCCCCGCCTCTTTAAGTTTGTTTCCGGCAATGTTCAGGTCGCCCAGGGATCTTTCCATTGCTGACCATTCCTGTTCTGTCGGTACATGCCACCCTCCGGGACATAATTTCCCTGTATTAACAGTATACCAGTTATAAAGCGCACCGGAGGTCTCCCTGTGGTTAACATCATTTTTATACCAGCAGTATCCCGGTGTTTCCAATGCCTTCCATGCTTTATCATCAGTGACAATCGGAATTGGCTTTCCGTTATTATACCGGGTTGTCTTCAGGTTCTCGGCCATCCATACCTGTGTTCCGATTGATACCGTGACATATATATTACCGTCAATGTCTTCCACAACCTGTGAATGCAAATCGGTTAACATAAGGCAAAAACAAGCTGCTGCAATAATATTCTTCATCAAATCGATGCGTTCATAAAAAAGTGGACTATTGTCTGATAGTCCACTTTAATTGTATCAAAGTAATAAACAGTTTCAATGCCCGGTGTTCTGTCTCAAAGCGCCGTTGCTGAGGTCGATCTGACGCTGAGGCAACGGATATGTAACATCTTCCGGTCCAACAGTAGCGTCGCCGTATAAATTTGAACCCCACGGCATTGTTTTTTCATAATTAAGGATCCTGGTGAGTTCAGCAACAGTAATTCCCCACCTGTTAAGATCGAAATACCTGTGACCTTCCTGTCCGAGTTCGAGTTTTCTTTCCATGCGGAGTGCAAGGCGTGCATTAGCCTGTGTGTCGAACGGATAGCCTGTTGCAGGATAGGTATTGATAACGTAGTTAGCAGCAGGAACAGCACCGTCCATCACAAATCCTGCAGGATTTGCGGCTCTTGCACGGACAAGATTGATATTGGTACGTGCCCCGGCCAGGTCGTTTGTTTCGATCTGGCATTCTGCAATCAGCAGCAGAAGATCCGCATAGCGTATCATACGGTATCCGTTTGCTGTCCATCCCGATGTCCAGTTACCAACTTCAGTATATGTCCCTTCCTGTGATTTCTTGTACACCTGTTTTTTCGGATTGAAAGGTCCTCCGTATGTCTGGTCGCGTATCCAGTCCATTCCTGTAACCTTTCCCCAGTCCCAGTATGGTATTCCTCTTCTTCCAACCGCCCAGTCGAGCCTCGGATCAAGCGGGCCGGTATCAGGTGTAAATGGCTCGTCGGCAGCTATTCCCTGGTCATTCTTTACCTGATTGGCTCCGGAATTATAGGAAAAGTCAAGCAGTGGTAATCCGGCTGCAGTTCTGAATGAATTTACAAATTCCTGGGTAGGCTGGAAGAATCCGCAGCAGCCACCCGGCTTGCCGCTTCCATAAGGGAAATTTAGTACTTCACCATACCCGCCGTTCACTCCTCCTGACCCGTCATTTACTGAATACTGAACTGTATATATAGCTTCAATGCCGTTCCGGTTCACGATATCAAAAACCTCACCGTATGTTGGAGCAAGCCCGATGGCTGTATTATCCGGCTTCTTACCATTGGCCCTTGCATCATTGAGGAGGGTAAGAGCGCCCGCATAGTCTTTGTTCATCTGCATCATTGCTTTTGCCAGCAGCACCTGACTTACTGTCCTGTTAAACTTACCTATTGCTACCATATTGATTGGCAGATTTGTACCTTCAGTAAGGTCTGCAATTATTTTCGCCCTTACATCCTCAGTATTCGTTACTGTTTTCGGGTCAGTGGTCTCATCCAGATATGGGATCATTTCCCACATCCTCCATGCATCAAAATGGTACCATCCCCGCAGCACTCTTGCCTGCTGAATCCAAAGATCAGCCTGTGCCTGTGTAATGGTTTCGCTTTCCAGAGCTTTGCCAACCACCACAATAAGGTTGTTACATCTGGAAATAGCCTCATATAGCGCTCTCCATCTTTGATCGAAATAATCATTGGTGGCTGTTTCGCTGTATGTCTGAATGGGATTGATCCAGGGCTGGTCACCTGAATTGGATCCCTTGTTCGCTTCCAAACCTCTGACAGAACCATATACCCAGCCGGATCCGGAATTTCCCCATTCTCTGTTCGATACATCAAATCCGTCAAGCATCCCGTAGGCTCCGATCAGCAAGGCCTCAATACCTTTTTCATTTGCCAGCAATGACTGATCCAGTCCCCCTGCGGGTTTAATATCAAGAAAACTCTGCCTGCAGGAACCAATTATTCCGACTACCGCAAGGGTAAAGACTAAAATTATATATGTCTTTTTCATATTATATGATATTTATAATTAAAAACTCACGTTGATTCCGAAAAGGAACTGTTTCACAAGCGGGTAGTTTCCTGCATCCATGCCGAAACTTGTGTCCCACCCACCGAGTTCGGGATCAAGCCCGGAATATTTGGTAATGGTGAAGAGATTCACTGCCTGAAGATAAACCCTGAGGGAACTGATACTTACTTTTTCCGTTATACTTTGAGGGATCGTATAACCCAGCTGTATATTTTTCAGCCGGAGAAATGATCCGTCTTCAATATAATAGTCACATATCTCGGTATTTGTCGAGAAATTCGACTTATTGGAAGCTTTTGGCACTTTCGCACCTGTATTGGTGGACGTCCAGCTGTTATATAAAAGATCCGTACTTTTTTGTCCTGCAAATGAAGGCCAGAAATCTATCCACCACCTGTTATAGTTATAGATGTCGTTCCCCTGTGATCCGTACAGGAAAGTGCTCAGATCAAAATTCTTCCATGTCAATGCCAGGTTCAGACCATACGTGAATTTCGGATTGGGATTACCGATAAATGTCCTGTCATCAGGATCGATCTTGTTGTCAGGTTTGGTGTCATCAAACCTGAAGAATCCCGGTTCGGCTCCCGTTTGGTCCGGGGCAGCATCAACTTCACCTGGAGTCTGGAACAATCCAAGCACACGGTAGCCGAAAAATGACGACATCGGATGTCCGACCATGTTCCTCGACGGAACGCCGTTAACCCTGTTTCCTGTATTGGTTTGATTGGCAGCATCAAAAAATGTAAGGCCTTCTGCAATTTTATCAATGTTATTCTTATATGTTGTCAGAACGGCGCTTCCTTCAAAGCCAAAATCACCCCACTGGTCCCTGTACGACAATTCCATATCAACTCCTGTATTTGACATAGCCGCAACATTAACATAAGGAGCCTCTGCATCTCCGGCAGTTCCCGGAAGTTCCAGCCTGTACAACAGGTCTTTTGTTTTCTTGGAGTACCAGTCAAACTTAACCCCGATCATGTTGTTGAGGAAGCCGGCTTCAAATCCTATATCCGTGGTAATATTTGTTTCCCACTTGGCATCCGGATTACCGATGCGCGTCGGGCGAAATCCCTGTACCGATGAACTGAATGTACCGTTTATATCATAGAAGGAAAATGCCGGATCCCCTCCGTATGAATAGTACTGGTTCTGGGGAGAAACGGCTAGCTGATTGCCCATTGTACCGTAGGAACCTCTTAACTTCAGGTCTGACAGCCAACCAACATCTCTCAGGAAAGATTCATCCTTAATACGCCATCCCAGAGAAAATGAAGGGAATATACCATAACGGTTATCCTCACCAAACCTTGAGGAACCATCGCGGCGGATTGTGGCGCTAACCATATACCTGTCCATAAACGAATAATCAGCCCTCATAAACTGGGATACAAGAGTGGTTGGAGTATTCAGCCATCCATAAACATTTGTCATAGTTGCCCCGGTGCTGAGTGTGCGATAAAGGAAATCATCAGTGAAATAAGATGCACGGTTGCCGCCTATACCACGTCCGATACCATACTTTACAGCCTCATAACCTCCGACAGCAAGGATCTTGTGCTGACCAAATGTTTTATCAAGCGTAAGGATGTTTGTCCACACCCAGTCACTCCCGAAATATGATTCTTCCTGGAATGAATTTGTAGCATTGTTTTCTATTCTTTCATAGGTTTTATATGAGTAGGCCATCCAGGTTCCGGCATCAAATGTGCCGCCAAGGGTCGATCTGAAGTTCAATCCCTGCAGGATCCTGACATCAAGGAATACACTCCCTATAAGATGCATGTTCCAGCTATTGTCGTCCTTTGCCCTGGTGCGTGTTGCCACCTGGTTTTCTGCCTGACCCAATGTTGAAGCCATAGCAGTTCCGCCCCATTCACCCGGAACAAAATCATGACCGACACCGGAAACCGGAACAGTCACAATTACAGGGATAATAGGCTGTGATCTGTAGGAAGCCTGCTGAATGGGGCTTCCTTCCTCAAGGTTACCAACGCCATGTCCGGTGCGATATGCAAATGTCAGGTTCTCTCCCAGTTTAATCCTGTCGTTCAGAAAGTTAAACTCTGTATTAAACCGCGCCGTGTATTTATTTGCATCGGTATAAATGACAATGCCATCCTGCTTGTAAACGCCAATTGCTGCAAAGTATCTGGCCTTGTTGGTACCGGCTGAAAGCGAGAGGTCATGATTCTGGATCATTGCATTACGTGTAATTGCATCGTACCAGTCTGTATCCCCGGCCCACTTAGGAATTGTGGGATTTGGATTTGCAGAAGAACCATAAATCGGATGTACTGCAACTGTCCCGTCATTCCTGTATACAAGCCATTGAAGGTTAGCATACTCCAGCGTATTCAGCAGATTATCAGGCCCTTTGCCAGGATCCTGTGTCCCGTAATACATGCTGTACGATACTTTTGCTCCTGTACTTCCTTTTTTAGTGGAAACAATAATAACACCGTTCGATGCCCTGGAACCGTAAATGGAAGCTGCGCCGGCGTCCTTCAGAACGGAAATTGATGCGACATCATTCGGATTCAATGCGGAAATGTCCTGTGTCGGGACTCCATCAACGATATAAAGAGGGTCATTGTTCTCAAACGAACTGAATCCCCTTATTCTCACCTTTGAAGTCTCTCCCGGCCGTCCATCTCCCAGCACTGTAACACCTGCGGTACGTCCCTGCAGCTGGTTACTTACGTTGCCGGTAGGTACAGCAGTGAGCTTGGCAGGTTCAACAGTCGCGATAGCTCCTGTCAAATCCCTCCTCCTCTGCTGGGTATACCCCGTAACCACCACCTCTTGAAGGGCTCTCAGGTCCGATTCCAGAACCACGTCAATCACATTCTGAGAACCGACAGTAACTGACTGGGTAACATAACCGATAGATGAAAAAACAAGAACTGCACCTGCACCGGGAACATTGATAGTGTAGCCGCCATTGATATCGGTAATGGCTCCGACAACTGTCCCCTGTACAGTAACATTCACACCCGGCATAGGTTCTCCATCGGCAGTAACCTTACCGGTAATGGTCCTTTGCTGGGCAAACATCATGCCCAGCGAAAGAACCATACAAAGAGATAACAGCGTAATACGCCGAACAACTGTAAAAATTTGCATGGTTTGTGGTTTTTTACATGGTAGTTAGAAGAATACTTTAATTATTAAACAGACATTAAACCAGGATTAAAATATCCTTAGATTTTGTTACATACCAAATTTATAAAGAATTATTCAGAATAAGAAGGAAATTACAAAGCTTTTTTTTGCATTCCGTGGTCTGTCATAATTTCTCAACAGAAATGATTATTTTTAGTTTTTCAAAGAAATGGAGTTGCTGAAAACACAGGAAGTTAGAAGCAGCTCAGAGATATTTTATTCTCTGTTTATGAAGATACTTATTGTTGAAGATGAGCCAAAAGTAGCCTTATTTATTAAAAAAGGGCTTGAAGAGAATTATTGCGATGCTGATATGGCATACGATAGCGTCTCTGCAGAAAAACTTGCACGTCAGTATAACTATGACCTTTTCATCCTCGATATTATTATCCCCGGTTCCGGAGGCCTCGTTCTGTGTAAAAAGCTAAAAAGTCTCTATCCCGCTATCCCGGTTCTGATGCTTACCGCACTGGGAACAACTGAAGATAAGCTTGCAGGCTTTGATGCAGGAGCAAATGATTACCTCGTAAAGCCATTTGAATTCAGGGAATTACTTGCAAGAGTCAGGGTATTGATAAAAACGGCTGAAAAGTCATATGAAACAGGCAGCAAGCTTGTTGTCGGTGAACTTGAGCTCGACCTGGATAAAAAGACCGTACGCCGGGGAGATACTCAGATCGACCTTACTGCCAGGGAATTCTCATTGCTCGAATACTTCATGAGAAATCCCGGTCGCGTCCTGTCACGCAACGATATAGCCGAGAAAGTCTGGGACACCAGCTTTAATTTCAGTACAAATGTTGTCGATGTCTATGTCAATTTCTTAAGGAAGAAAATTGACAGGGGATACGATAAGAAATTTATCCATACACGGGTAGGATTCGGATATATTTTCGGAGATTACTAAGATGCAGATAAGGACCAGATTAACCCTGCAGTTTCTGCTGATCGGCGGAATAATCATGATAGCCGCTTCGGTTTCAATTTATCTTGCGTCAGCCAGATTCCACAGGAATGACTTCTATGACCTCCTCAGATCCAGGGCTGTAAGCATAACGCAGATGGTGCTCGACAGTTATGAATACACCGCTGACCGCGCCCTGCGATCCGTTGCCGATCGTGCAGCCCGGCTGCAGAATGAGAAAATAATGATCATCAGTTCTGATGATGATACCATTTACACGTCCGATAAAAGCTGGGAACTGAAAACGTTGAATAATATTACCGGTCGCGTCAGATCGGGCGATGAAGTATTTCACCGGCAGGATCCTTATGAAGTGCTGGGCACCCTGCATACATCGGGATCGTACAATTTTGTCGTGATTGCTGCAGCCATCGACAGGGACGGACCTTTACGCCTGAAGGAATTAAGGATTCTTCTGATTGTTGTCTGCCTGATAAGCCTCATTTTGTTCTCAGTTGCCGGATGGTTTTATTCCGGCCGGGCCCTGAAACCTATCTCAGATGTAGTTAAAAAGGCAGAAGATATCTCAATAACAAGCCTTCACCTCAGAGTACCCGAGGGAAACGGCACAGATGAGATCGGACAGCTGGCAAGAACATTTAATAAGATGCTTGAACGACTTGAAAAATCTTTTGCTGTCCAGAAAAACTTCATAGCCAATGCATCCCATGAATTAAGGAATCCTCTGACCTCAATAAACGGACAGATAGAGGTGCTTGCTATGAAAGACCGCTCTGCCGCTGAATATAAATCCGCCCTTGGATCAGTTCTTGAAGATATCCGATCGCTCATCGACCTTACTAACAGGTTGCTGCTGATGGCCCGTACAAGCGCTGAAGGCCCGGTAAATTACGGCAGCAGGGTAAGGATAGATGAAATACTCTGGCAGATCCGGGAGGAAATGATGAAACTCAACGACAAATACCGTATTGATATTTCATTGGACAGCTCTCTTGATGATTCGGTCCAGATGACAGTCAGCGGCGATGAGTCCCTTCTGAAAACCGCAATGACGAACGTCATCGATAATGCATGCAAATACTCACCCGGACATTCAGCCGACATACGGATTGAGTCAGCCGGCAGACACCTAAAAATAATTGTTAAAGACAACGGGATCGGCATACCTGAAGAAGAAATCCTGAAGGTTTTCGAGCCTTTCTATCGTGGCACCAATGCCCTTACCGTTCAGGGGATCGGAATAGGTCTTTCACTTGTAAATCAGATAATCAATAACCATAACGGATCAATAAGTATCTCATCCGAAACCGGTAAAGGAACTACCGTTACTATTGTGCTTCCTACAATTAAATAAATAAACTCCGGAACTACCCTAAACTATTTTTTCACAATTCATGTAACAAATTTGCCTTAAAAAGTCCTTATTCTATCCCGTTATTTTTAAGACTGCCCCTTCCCGGCCTTCCCCCGAGGGGGACGGGGTCAATTTATCCTTTCCCCCCTGGGGGAAACAGGAAAGGGGGTTTTGATATTTAACTGTTATGTAATTCAACCGGTCTTAATATTTGTGCAAAAAAATTTTTTAGCAGTGCCGATCACTAATTAATTCTTTTTTAATCTCATTTTAATTCTTGATTAATGCCATATACATAACTTGCTTTAGAAATTTATCCGTGTTAACCTAAAACTTACCTGTTCAGCAATTTCAAGTATAAGTCTACATAAATATCTGAAAACTCAAATAAATTATCTACATGCAGATAAAACTGTTCTTTCATTTTTCTTTATTAATCCTGATCCTGTTTTCCGGCTGCCGTCAGGGTAAAGAGCCTTCAACCGGTTCTGCCAGTCAACCTTCGGGATCTGTTCCTGCACCCTCCCGTGACTTCTTCCAGGAAATAGGCACTGCAATCGGACTCGGTTTTGTTCATTCAATAGGATCAGACGATCTGACCAATATAATCGAATCAGATGGAGGAGGCGCAGCATTTTTCGATTTTGATCAGGATAGATTCATCGATATCTATGCCTGCAGCGGAACATGGCTTGAAGGGTTCAGCAAAAGTACAAAGCCGGCCGAGCTGCCCGGGAACCGCCTTTACAGGAACCTGGGTAACGGCACCTTCGAGGATGTGACAAAAAAAGCAGGCGTGGACGGACCCTGGTATAGCATGGGCGTTACTGCAGGAGACTTCAATAATGACGGTTACCCCGACCTGTTTATCAGCAACTATGGTCCGAATGTCCTGCTGAAGAACAATGGAAACGGCACATTTACCGACATAACAAAACGTGCAAATGTAGCCGGTGGCAAAGAATGCAGCGTGGGAGCAGTATGGCTCGATTATGACAACGACAGCTACCTCGACCTTTATGTCGGGAACTACCTTGAGTTTGACCCCGGTTACAAATATTATTATGCCCCCGACGGTTTCCCTGGTCCGCTGGCGTACGATGCCCAGAAAGACGTGCTGTATCACAATAACGGCAACGGCACTTTTGAAGATTTGACAGAAAAAATGGGGATTATAGATATAGATGGCAGAGCAATGGGCGTGGGCGCCGCAGATTATGACGATGATGGTTTCGTGGATGTGTTCGTTGCCAATGACCATACACTGAACTACCTGTGGCACAACAACGGGGGAAAGGGATTCACGGACAGGGGAACAATGTCGGGGACAGCCTTCAGCCAGGCAGGCGAGGCAACTGTCAGCATGTCGGTCGACTTTGCCGATTTCAATGATGACGGGCTGCTTGACCTTTTTGTATCAGATGACACATATTGCTCACTCTATCAGAACCTTGGAAACGGTATTTTTTCCGACAAGGGAATTGCTGCCAACATATCAATGGCTGCTGCACAATTTGTAGGATGGTCATCATCTTTTGTCGATTATGATAACGACGGCGATGTAGACATCTTTAAGACAAATGGTGCACTTAAACATTTGTATGGTCATGAAGATCAGATGTTTCAGAACGAAGGTGAAGGTAAATTCAGGGACATATCCCTCGAACTCGGAAAATATTTCAGCGAGGAGCATGTGGGAAGAGGAGCCTGTCTTGGCGATTATGATAACGACGGCGACCTCGATATTTTCATTGTGAATCTCAACAGCCGGTCAGTATTTCTGAGGAATAATAACGGGAACCGGAATAACTGGCTGATGCTTAAGCTGACCGGGACTACAAGCAACCGCGATGGAATCGGTGCAAAGGTGAAACTGACAGCCGGAGGCAGAACACAGACTGCAGTGAAGAAAAGCACAACAGGCTACCTCTCACAGAATGATCACCGGATGCATTTCGGACTGGCAAAAAATGAAATTGCAGAAAGGATAGAGATAATCTGGCCGTCGGGAAAAGTGCAGATCCTGGAAAACATAAAAGCTAACCAGATCATGGAGATCACAGAACCCTGAGAAGCCGGTCAATGAATGTTAAAAGGATTCATATAATTCTCAAAATAATCTCAATAAGCTTCGCTTGCATAATCCTTTGCTCGTGCAGTGGAAAGTCAGTCAGAACAGGTATGCTTGTTGCAACAGAGGCTCCGGTCAGGATTCAGTTTCATGATTACATAAGTGATGAAAATCCGCGTTATCTGCCGGGTATGCGGATCGTTGCATTCAATCCCGGTAAACCGGAATTTCTGATAATACTTACAGAAGGTTTTTATTCAGCCTGTTACCCTGATATATCCTGCGACGGCAGGAATATGCTCTTCGCTGCTAAACAGAAAATGGATGATCCGTGGCAGATCTGGGAAATGGACCTGAAACACCTGAGTCTGAGAAGGATTACATCATGCAAAGAAAACTGTATTGATCCGGTTTACCTTCCCGACGGAAGACTGGTTTTCAGCAAATCGACTATCAATGATACTGTCGGAATTGCATATTGTCTGTATACCTGCAATCTGGATGGCACAGGTCTCAGCCAGATCACTTTCGCCCCCCAGGCAAGCTATGCAACAAGGGTATTAAAAGATGGCCGCCTGCTGATGATCCGGAGGCAATTATTACCTTTTAAAGGCAAAACCAGTTTTATGGTGATGCGGCCTGATGGCACAAAAGCAGAGATATTCTATAGTACTGATGATGGAAATTTATTGCTCAGCAGGCCAAATGAGACAAATGACGGCAGAATTGTCTTTATCGAATCGGAAAAAGAAAACCTGCCTGCAGGCGATCTGATCTCTGTCAGCTATAACAGACCTCTTCATTCAAAAATCAATCTGACATCTGAGATCCAGTATGATTTTAAAACTGTTTTACCGCTTGGTTCGGGTAAATATCTGGTTTCCTGTCGCAATTCAAATTCTGATAGTTTTGGCCTGTTTGAATTTGATCCGGAGAAGGAACTTCCCGGACAGTCATTTTTTTCAGATCACGAGTATAATGTTCTGGATGCTATTGCTGTGGGAAAATATGAAAGGCCGAAAAAATTGCCAAGTGAAGTGGATATGGAGGTAAAAACGGGATTGCTGCTCTGCCAGGATATAACTTTCCCGGAAACAGAGACCGGTAGCAACTATACAACAGACAGAATTGCCAGGAAGATTGAAGTGCTTGGAGTAGATACTTCATATGGAATTGTAGATGTATATGAGGACGGTTCGTTTTACCTGAAAGTAATGGCCGACACTCCTTTCCGGATAAGGACCCTTGATGAAAAGAACAATGTTGTCAACGGACCATGTTCGTGGCTATGGCTGCGTCCCAACGAACGACGCGGATGCATCGGGTGCCACGAAGATCCTGAAATGGCACCGGAAAACAGGGTATCACTTGCTGTGAAAAGCCCCCCTGTAATGATTCCTGTGCATATTACCTCTGTTATAGAGAAAATCGTTCAGCTGGAGTAAACGTGAGAAAGCATCTGAAAATATTGATACCTGTCGCTGTTATTCTGATAACAGCCGGAGCGCTGTATCCTTTTTACCATCGTTGGGCGAGGGAGCATGTGAATTATCTGACTGCAACCAATGACCATCCGCTGAAATGTACCTCATGCCATCTCTACCTCCGGAAATCGGGACTAATTTCAAAACTTGTTAATGCAAAATACTACTCGCCTTTTAATCTGGTTGTTTCAGGCGACGGAAGGTCCTTATACATAACTGCAGAGGAAGGAAATGCTCTGCTGATTGTCGATACCGGAAAATACAGAGTAATTCATAAGGTGGAAGTAGGAATCCGTCCGCACAGTATTATACTCTCGAAGGACGAAACAACTGCCTATGTCAGCAATCAGTGGTCAGATAATGTCTCGGTAGTTGACCTGGGCAGGTACCTTGTTACGGATACCCTTTATACCGGAAGCGGTCCTGCGGGGCTGGCATTAAGCGCCGACGGCAGCTGCCTCTATGTCGTTAATTCATTCTCTTCCGACATTTCAGTAATTGATCTTTCCACAGGTACTGAAATAAAAAGGCTCTCTTCGGGCAACAATCCCACCGGGATACAGGCAAATTGCGATGGCAGCAGGCTTTTCGTAACAAGCCGCCGTACCTTATCCCCACCATTCGGCGATACATTAAGATGCGAGCTTACAATAATAAGTGACAATAACCGGAGGGTAGCAGAGCGTATGGATATTCCATCTGCCCATATGATGGAGAATGTCGCTTTTACTCCGGCGGGCGACCTCGCAATTATGCCTCTCGTACGGCCAAAAAACAACGTACCTGCCATACAGGTCGAAAGAGGCTGGATGATGACATACGGCATTGCAGTCATTGAACAGGGTCCTCCCGGCAGAACAGTCCAGCTCCTCCTCGATGAGCCCAATGCCTTTTATCCCGATCCGTTCGACATAGTGCTTACACCTGACGGGAAAAGGGCATTTATCTCACACGCCGGAGCTGATTGTATTTCCGTGGTCGACATTGAAGCTGTAAGAACCATCCTCAAGGAGTCTTCTGCAGATATGCTTTACAGATATTCCAATCATCTGGGTATCAGCAGCCGCTTCGTTGTCAAACGGATCCCTACGGGATCAAATCCGAAAGGTCTTGCTCTTTCGCCTGACGGTAAAAAACTTTTCGTGGCCGAACATCTCCTGGACAGGATTGCAGTTATAAGCACAGAAACCCTTGAGATCACAGGGATTATTGATCTTGATGGTCCCCGCAGGACAACTGTTGTGCGCCTTGGCAGGCAGCTTTTCAACAACGCCGGACACACCTTTCAGAACCAGTATTCGTGCTATACCTGCCACCCCGATGCACATGAGGACGGGCTCGTTTATAACATGGCATCAATTGATATGGGCCGCAACATGACAAACACCCAGTCGCTGAGGAATATCGGCGATACACCTCCGTTCAAATGGAACGGCAGGAATCAGACGGTATATAAACAGGACGGAATGCGCTTTTCAACCGTTCTTACACGAACCGAGGCATTCAGCTATCAGGAACTGGATGCTATTACTGCTTATATCATGACAGGGATTGCGAATCCACCCAATCTCCGGTATAATCCGAACGGTGAGCTCACCGAATCCCAGAAACACGGAAAAGAGATTTTCGAGCGTACACACGACAGTAAAGGTTACGAAATACCGGTTGTCAATCGTTGTATCACATGTCATCCCGCCCCCTATTTTACCAACCGTCAGCTGGCTGATGTGGGCACGCTTGCCGTAACCGACGACTCTATCCTCTTCGACACACCACACCTGAACAATATTTTTGCCTCTCCCCCATATCTTCACGACGGGCGTGCATCCACCCTCGAGGAAATATGGACATTATACGGCAAGACAGAACAGCATGGTGCAGTGAATGACCTTACCAAAATGGAGCTTAACTACCTTGTTGAATATCTGAAATCCCTGAGAGATCCTGAATATGAACGAAACAGCACAGGAATACAGAAGGCTTCATTTTAAAAAGAATATACAATCCTACGATGAAAAAGTCATTTAAAATAATCGTTGCCTCTGTAATTGCTGCCGGCATTTTACTGGCACTATTCCTGTTGTTTATAAAACCGGCAGGATCTTCAGTATCCGCGGTAAGGACCGGGCAACCTGCCGGTAGTTTTCCCGCCAACCCTGATGGTATCACTCCCGGAAACAGTTCAGGCGTGATAAAGGAGGCAAAGGCTATGCCTGTTTACGGTCACTGGAGAAATTTCACAACAAAAGACGGGCTTCCCTCCGATAAGGCATATACTGTAAGGATCGACGGCGAGCGTGTGCTGGTTGGGACACACGACGGCCTGGCAGTTTTTGAAGATGAAAAGTGGCGTACCTATACCACCAAAGACGGTCTGGCTCATAACGGAGTGGTATCCGTCGATGTTGACGCGCTTACAGGTGACGTCTGGATCGGAACGCTTGGAGGTCTTAACCGATGGTCTGCAGGAAAATTTGAAACATTCAATCAGTTTAACAGCGGCATGCCGAATGATCTGGTATACAATGTATTTTGCTACGGGAAAGATCTCTGGATTGCCACAGCCGGAGGAGCCGGACATTATGATACACGGTCAAAGCAATGGGAAATATTCACTGAGATAAATGCCCCGATGCATGAACCCTGGACATACGCCCTGTCGGCCGGTGACGGGAAGATCTGGATCGCTGCCTGGGGAGGCGGTGTGATTGAATACAACACACTGACCGGACATTTCAGGGACTACGTTGATCCCGATGGCTTCATGGAAATTGACCTTCAGCCCGATGATGGCGTAATTCATGATATTACGACTGCGACATCTTATGCCGACAGCATATTATGGGTCTCGACCTATTTCGGGATGAGTCGCTATGACGGCAAAAACTGGAAAGGTTATTTTAAGGAAGACAGCGGGCTGGCAAGCAACTTCATCAACTTTCTCAGAGCTGAAGGAAGCGTGGTCTTCGTCTGCTGCGATAACGGATTAAGCACTTTTGACGGGGAAACCTGGGTAACATATAAGAAAAATGACAGTGATGAAAATGGCAAAGCATTGATTACCAATGGCAAAGAAGTCACAGAGGTACCATTGTCCCCATCAGTTGCGCACAATTTCATAATCGGCGTTGATGCATATGAAGATGTTCTGTGGGTTGCCACATCAAAGGGTGTGAGCAGGGGTGTGCTGCTCAGGTGAATGAAAACTTAAAATTAATATCTGGCAAAAGAATATGAAATCATTTGTTGCGATAATCACATGCCTGTTTCTTACTGTTCTGTTTTCATTATCCTACGGACAGGAAAAGAAGGTCAATTACGGTAACATCCCCGACGAGCTGGTGGCCTACGACAGATATCAGAAAGCTTATAAATATCATTTTCTTGAGCCAATACTATTCTATGGAGCCGGCCGTGAAAAGCTACCCCCTGCGGGATTGAAGGAGGTCAGGATTGGTTTCCTGGGGCCGCTTGAAGGCTCGATAATCGCTTCGCTTGGCAGGCAGATGCTGCAGGGATCAATGCTTGCAATCGAGGAGGCTAACCAGAAAGGAGGCTACAATGGCATTCCATTTAAGCTGATGATCC
>JADDYF010000462.1 GCA_015712185.1 Bacteroidales bacterium | reverse complement strand
ATAATTCCGTGCTGGGCGAAATATCACTCGCTGCTGAACCTGATATAAAACAGATACTTCTGGAAGCGGATATACAGCAGGATTCTCTGGAACGAAAATTATATATTATAAGGAAACGAACCGAAAAGATAATCGGAGAATCCGGTCTCAGGCAAAAGGGCTTTTTCTATATCCCCAGTCTTTCCACAAAGGTCCTGGTTTACAAAGGCATGCTTACATCTGAACAGCTTGGGGAATATTTCCTCGATCTTCAGGATGAACGTCTTCAAAGTGCTATCGCCCTGGTTCATTCGCGTTTCAGCACTAATACATTCCCAAGCTGGGACCTTGCCCAGCCTTTCAGAATGCTTGGACATAATGGTGAGATAAACACGATCAAAGGCAACAGGTTATGGATGCAGGCTAGAGAATCAATCCTTAAATCGGATAAGCTGGGCGATCTTTCAAGGATTTACCCGATAATTGAACCCAATAAAAGTGATTCAGCATCGCTTGACAATATTCTCGAATTCCTGGTTATGAGCGGGAAATCACTTCCCTATGCAATGTCGGTGCTGATCCCTGAATCAATAAACGCCAAAAATCCTATCTCGCCCGAACTACGGGCATTCTATCACTACCATTCAACTTTCATGGAACCGTGGGATGGTCCGGCATCTCTGATCTTTTCGGACGGCAGGTTTATTGGAGGCATGCTTGACAGAAACGGCCTTCGCCCGTCAAGATATGTAATAACAAGAAATGACATTATAGTAATGGGATCAGAAGCAGGTGTACAGACTTTTCCGCCGGAAGAAATAAGGGAGAAAGGCCGGCTTAAACCCGGTAAGATGCTGCTTGTTGATACCGAAAAAGGTAAAATTATTTATGATAATGAGCTGAAAGCCAGGCTTGCAAATGAGTTCCCCTACGGGAAATGGATACAGCAGAATATGGTAAATCTTGAGGAAATTGAAACAGGACAGGTGGTAACACCTGATCTGGGTTCTGCCTATGAGAAATACAGAACTTCGTTCAATTACTCAATGGAAGATATCGAAAAGATTATCCGTGAAATGGCTGCTACAGGTAAAGAACCTATCGGTTCAATGGGGAACGATGTTCCTGTTGCTGTCCTTTCTAGGAAACCATACAGGCTGTTCAATTATTTTAAGCAGTTATTCGCTCAGGTCACAAATCCTCCTATTGATCCGATAAGGGAGGAACTTGTAATGACCCTTTCTGGTTACCTGGGATCGCTTCAGCAAAACCTGCTCGATGAATCACCCGATCATGTAAAGATGGTAAGATTCAGAAATCCTGTGATCTCAAACACATACTTTCAGGTGGTTAAGAATTTACGCTATAAAGGATTTTCAGCTGCCAGCCTGCTTATGCTATTTGATGCCCGGAAAGGTGCTGAAGGATTACAGGCTGCAGTTGAAAAGTTATGCCGCGATTCTGAAAATGCAGTTGACGAGGGGAAAAACTATATTATCCTTTCTGATCGGGGAATTGATGAAAACCTAGCACCTGTACCTTCATTACTGGCAGTTTCTGCAGTGCATCATCATCTGATTGAAAAGCGCAAACGGATGCAAATTGACATAGTTGTGGAATCTGCCGAACCCCGCGAGGTGATGCATTTTGCGCTGCTTTTTGGTTATGGTGCAAGCATTATCAATCCTTATATGAGCTTCGCCATAATAGACAGGCTGGTGAAAGAGAAAGACCTCCAGCTTGACTATCAGAAAGCTGAAGAGAACTACATCAACTCGATCAATAAAGGTATACTGAAGATAATGTCGAAAATGGGTATCAGTACTCTCAGAAGCTATCGCTCCTCACAGATATTTGAAGCAGTAGGAATAAATCAGGACGTTATCAACAGATATTTTGCCGGAACAATAACAAGATTAGGTGGAATAGGGCTGAATGAGATAGCGGAGGAAGTTCTGATACCTCACAGGAAGGCCTTTACCGAAGAACGGCAATCTGAGATACTAACTGAGGGAGTGTATTCTTACAGAAAACATGGAGAGCATCATGCATGGAACCCTGAGACAATTTCACTTCTTCAGTGGAGTACCTCAGCACGAAGCAGGGACAAATTCAGGGAATACTGCCAGAGAGCAAACAATGATACTGCACATCCGGGATTTATAAGAGGATTATTAAGGTTAAAAAGGAATCCTGTCCCTGTCGAAGATGTAGAGCCCGCAGAAAACATCATGAAACGGTTTGTCACAGGTGCGATGTCATATGGTTCGATAAGCCGTGAAGCACACGAGACACTGGCAATTGCCATGAACCGTATCGGAGGCCGCAGCAATACAGGGGAGGGTGGAGAAGATCCCGAACGCTTCAAGTCAAGGGAAGATGGAAACAGTACACGAAGTGCAATTAAACAGGTTGCGAGCGGGCGTTTTGGGGTTACTGCTGAATACCTGGCAAATGCTGATGAAATCCAGATTAAGATAGCACAGGGTGCCAAACCGGGTGAAGGAGGTCAGCTCCCCGGACATAAAGTCGACAAAATTATAGCAAAAACCAGGTATTCAATACCAGGAATAACACTGATTTCGCCTCCACCTCATCATGATATATATTCAATTGAGGACCTGGCTCAGTTAATTTTTGACCTTAAGAATGTAAATCCCCGTGCAAAGATAAGTGTAAAGCTGGTCTCTGAGAGCGGCGTTGGCACAATCGCAGCCGGCGTCACAAAAGCCGGGGCCGATCTTATTACGATAAGCGGTTTCGAAGGAGGAACAGGTGCAAGCCCGTCTTCATCCATCAGGCATGCCGGACTGCCACTTGAACTGGGCCTGGCAGAAACACAGCAAACACTTGTTATGAACAACCTTCGGCGTAAGGTTATCCTTCAGGCTGATGGTCAGCTGAAAACCGGTCTGGATGTAATTGTAGCAGCACTGCTGGGAGCGGAAGAATATGGATTTTCGACATGTGCCCTTATCGTTCTGGGATGTGTGATGATGCGAAAATGTCACCTGAATACCTGCCCGGTGGGTATTGCCACACAGAACCCGGAACTCAGAAAAAGATTTAACGGAAAGGCCGATAACCTCGTGACTTTCTTCAGGTTCCTTGCTGAAGATATACGTGAGTACCTTGCTGAGCTGGGGTATAAAAGACTTGACGATATAATAGGCCGTTTTGACCTGCTCGAACGTAACACTGAGGTGGATCACTGGAAAACAAGGAATATTGATCTTGCTGGATTGCTTAACCTGCCGCCTGAAGCTAAGTTTAATCCTGTCCGCTGCGTTGAGAAACATGAATTTCATACAGATCATCTCATAGATAAAGATCTGATTACCGAAGCTGAAAATGCAATATCAAATAAGCAGCCTGTGGAAATAAGAAAAAAGATACGGAATGTCGACAGGACAACAGGCACAATGCTTTCCGGGAAAATTGCCGCATTATATGGATCAGAAGGATTGCCTGACGGAACGATAAGATGCATTTTTAACGGATCTGCAGGACAGAGCTTCGGGGCATTCCTTGTATCTGGTGTGGAGTTATATCTTGAAGGTGATGCAAACGATTACCTCGGCAAGGGATTGTCGGGAGGAAGGATAATTGTCGTTCCGCCCTCAGGTTCAACCTTTGAACCTGATAAAAATATCATAATCGGCAATACTGTTCTTTATGGTGCCACAAAAGGTGAAGCATTTATCTCAGGAGTCGCGGGTGAACGTTTTGGCGTCCGTAACAGCGGAGCAACTGCAGTAGTTGAAGGAGTCGGTAACCATTGCTGTGAATATATGACCGGAGGTCGCATAGTTGTTTTAGGAAGCACGGGCAGTAACTTTGCTGCAGGCATGAGTGGTGGAATCGCTTATGTTCTCAATGAAAAAGGAAATTTTGATTATTACTGCAATATGGGCATGGTAGAGTTATCGCTTGTTGAAGATCTGGGTGACATCAACGAACTTATGGAATTGATAAAACTGCATTTCAGGTACACACAAAGTAAGAAAGCAAAGATGATAATGGATGATGTTGAAAAATTCCTGCCGTTATTCATTAAAGTGGTCCCATATGATTATAAGAAAGTACTTCAGGAACAAAAGCTTGAAGAGATCAGGAAAAAAATTGCGGGAGTCGAAATGGATGTCGAATTCGGCACAGGCTTATAGTTTTACTTAATAATTAAATTATTTTATAAGATTGTTATGGCGGATATTACAGGATTTCTGAAAATCAAAAGGAAAGAAGCAGGAAACAGGCCTGTTCATGAAAGAATATGCGATTTCAGTGAGGTTGAACAGACACTTAACAGCGAGGACAGAATGCTTCAGGCATCACGATGTATGGATTGCGGTGTTCCTTTTTGTCACTGGAGCTGCCCTGTCGATAACCTGATACCCGAATGGAATGACCTTCTTTATAAGGGTGACTGGAGACATGCCTATGACCGGATTATCTCTACAAATAATTTTCCGGAATTTACAGGCAGAATCTGTCCCGCCTGTTGCGAACATGCATGTGTTCTGAATATCAGTCAGGAACCCGTTACCATACGTGAAAATGAAGTGGCAATTGCGGAAAAAGCGTTTGCTGAAGGATATGTGAAGCCGTCTCCCCCCGGGATCCGGTCCGGAAGGAAAGTTGCAGTAATAGGCAGCGGGCCTTCAGGGATGGCTGCTGCTGATCTGCTAAATAAAGCCGGACATCTTGTTACAATCTTCGAAAAAGATGAAAAGGCTGGCGGATTGCTAAGATATGGGATCCCCGACTTTAAGCTAAGCAAAGCAACTATCGACAGACGTCTGAATCTGATGGTAGCAGATGGTATTATAATACGAACAGGTGCACACGTCGGGAAGAATATTACCGCTCAGGAAATCGTCGATCAGTTTGATGCGGTGTGTATTACCACCGGGGCAGCACATCCTCGTGATCTGTTAGTTGAAGGAAGAGAGTTCTGCGGGATACACTTTGCTATGGATTTTCTTACGGCACAGAACAGAATTAATGAGGGACAGATATTTGTTACCGGCAACCAGATAATTGCCGAAGGTAAAAGAGTTCTGATAATAGGAGGTGGTGATACCGGATCTGATTGCGTGGGTACTGCAATCCGTCAGAAAGCAGCCAGTGTGACCCAGATTGAGATTCTGCCGAAACCGCCTCTAATACGAACACCTGATAATCCATGGCCATATAACTCTAAAGTACTTAAGAATACTACCTCACATGAAGAAGGGTGTGAAAGGCTGTGGAGTCTTTCAACGGTAAGATTCGTGGGCGATGGACAAATTACACGGGGGGCAGAAGTGGAAGAAGTAGAATGGGAGTATCATAGCGGTAAATCTTTAATGAGACCGATACCAGGGACTCGCAGGGTCATTGAAACAGACCTTGTTTTACTGGCTCTGGGATATTTGCACCCGGTTCATGAAGGATTACTCTACGAGTTGGGAATAGAACTTGACGACAGGGGAAATGTCAAAACCGATGAAAACCTGTCCACCAACAGGCATAAAGTATTTGCCGCAGGTGATGCTGCCTGCGGCGCAAGCCTCGTGGTAAATGCCATCGCATCAGGAAGAGAAGCTGCAAGAAAAATTGACTTGTTCCTGAGGACGGCGTAATTTTATTACTCTAAAAAAGGCCTGGCAGTTATTTGCCAGACCTTAGTAAAACAACTGGTGTTTTCTCTTGTAATTATTTGTCACTTAAAAGTCTCATGTCTTTTACAGTGTTTATCAACCTTATCATTTCGGACCTGTAACCATCCTCATCCTCACCCCTGGCTGATGCTGCAAGCCTTGCTGCACCCTCCAGCGTTGATGATCCCTTAAATTCAGATTCTCTCAGCACCATTCCGAATTCGGCTACAGCAGCGGCAAACCGCAGGTTTTCAGATGCTTCTTCAATCTCATCACCAGGTTCCTTTACGGCTCTTTCAAAAAGCATGCTTGTATATCCGTCAGGTTTTTTATACCGTAGCTTGATTGTAAGCAGTTCTTCAGAAAAATTCTTTTCCCGTGCACTGCCGGCAGACTGGTACTTCAGCGGATCGACCGATGGTATATTATCATCAGAACCGGCAGGAACTATTTCATAAAGAGCCGTAACATTATGACCCGATCCCATTTCACCTGCATCTTTCGTATCATCGTTGAAGTCCTCATCATTCAGCAGCCTGTTTTCATATCCGATGAGCCTGTATGACTGAATCCTTGCCGGATTGAATTCAATCTGGAATTTAACATCCCTGGCAATGGTGAATAAAGTCCCGCCAAACTCACGAACCAGAACCCTGCGGGCTTCCTGAAGATTATCTATATAAGAATAATTACCATTACCCTTGTCTGCAATTATTTCCATCTTATCGTCCTTGATATTTCCCATACCAAATCCCAGAACTGTAATGACAACCCCTCGCTCACGGTTCTCCTCAACAAGGCGTTCCATCCCGCCGTTGCTGGATTCACCGACATTAAAATCTCCGTCTGTTGCCAGTATGATCCTGTTATTACCACCCTTCACAAAATTCTTTGATGCCTCCAAGTATGCCAGCTTTAATCCTGCTCCTCCTGCTGTTGATCCGCCGGCTTCGAGACGATTAATTGCATTCATTATAACCTCTTTCCTGTTGCCCGGTGTCGATTCAAGGACCAGGCCTGCTGCTCCTGCATAAACAACAATCGCAACCCGGTCTTCGGAACGGAGTTCATTTACCAGAAGCCCGAATGCTGATTTAAGAAGCGGCAGCTTGTTCGGGTAGTTCATTGAACCCGAAACATCTATCAGGAATACAAGATTAGATGGAGGAAGTGAAGATTTGTCTATGCTCATTCCGTGCAATCCTATCTGCAGGAGCTGATGTTTTTTATTCCAGGGACAAACAGCAAGCTCGGTGTATACTGAAAACGGATGCTCACCACGCGGTTCAGGATAATCGTACCTGAAGTAATTTATCATCTCCTCGATCCTTACAGCGTCAGGGGGAGGCAGGACTCCGCTGTTTATAAACCTGCGGATGTTGGAATAGGATGCATTGTCGACATCAATAGAGAATGTAGATAATGGATTATTCCTGACATTCCTGAAACCATTTTCGTTGACTGCTGCATATCCTTCAGTGTTGAAATTGTTGTTATACCTCTGGAAATGCTGCCTCGTTGCATAATCTGCAGCCGCCATTGCCGGCTCTGAAGCAGATGCTCTGTCCTTCTTTGTACCGTATGCGACTACTACCATCTCCTGGAGAGCCAGCGCAGCTGACTGCATAGTCACATTTATAATATTCCTGTCGCCGATTTTGACTTCGGCTGTCTCATACCCGATATATGAAAACATAAGGATCGTGGCATTCTGATCGACCGTGATCTGATAATTACCATTAATGTCGGTTACAGTACCGGTTTTGGTGCCTTTAACAGTTACAGTAACGCCTGGCAATGGACGGGCCTGTTCATCAACTACAATCCCTGTAATGGTTCTCGATTCAGTGAAAGCAATTAATATTGCAGCAAGAATCATTATTGCGAAGATTGTTAAACTATTTTTCATGATTTTAAAATTTTGGTTAAACATTTTTACAATATGATGCACCGACGCCCGGAATTCCATAAAACCATGGATAATTTTTTGTTTTTAAGTTATCTTTAGCAATGCTTTGGTTATGGCTCAAAGTTTAAAGCTCATGGATTGAGAAGTGATGCATCAGGTACAGCCGTAATGAATTCTATGAACCTTTAAAATGATTTTTAAGTTCACCAGAAAACCGTCAAGCAAGAAATCAGATGAAGAGCTGATAGCTGAATTCAGTTCCGGAGGAGATCTGGATGTTCTTGGTGAGCTTTATTCCGGATATATGCATCTTGTTTACGGTGTCTGCATGAAATATTTAAAAGACAGGGAAGACGCTACAGATGCTGTCATGCAGATATTTGAGAAACTGATTGCTGAGGTCCCCAGGCAGCGGATTGAAAACTTCAGAAACTGGCTTCATGTTGTGACAAAGAACTATTGCCTTATGCAGCTGAGAACAAAAAAAACGCACGAAGAAAAACTTAAGGAATTGACTGCTGACAGTGTAATTTTTATGGAAAACCCTTATGATCTGCATCCTATGGATAAAGAAGATCTGGATATTGAGGAGGCGCTTGCAGAGTGTATTGAAAGACTGAAGAATGACCAGAGAGAGTGCATTAAAAAGTTCTATTTTGAGAACAGGTGTTACAATGAGATCGCAGCACTTTTGGATCTTGATGTAAATAAAGTAAAGAGTCATCTGCAGAATGGTAAAAGAAATCTGAAAATTTGTCTTGAAGAGAAAAATGAAAGAAAAAGACAAGCATATTAAAACTGATTCCCCTGACTTCCTCAGGTATTTAAAGGGAACAATGTCAGATCAGGAAAGGAACGCTTTCGAACGTGAGCTTCAAAAGGATCCATTTGCTGAAGAGGCAGCAGAAGGCTTGTCCCAAATCTCACCGGAAGAGGTATCTGCAGATCTGGCAGACCTTGGGAAAAGGCTTAAGAAGAGAATATCACGGAAACAACGTTTTATCTATTACCGGATAGCAGCTTCAGTTGCGGTTCTTATGGTGATAACTTCTGTCTTTATTATCATCGAGAGAAGCAGACCAGGAACGGAAATCAGCGAAATCTCGATGAACCAGGTAACTTTCGATATTCCTGAATCGAAATCGCTCAGGGAACCACCAATAGTAACCCGGGAATCAGATTACAAAGAGTTACCTGCCAGGGATAAGAATGAAAGTGTCCCTGCAAAGCAAAAAGGGGAAATCACTCCTGTTGAGACTGCGGATGCAGGTGAGAAAGTACTTGCTGCAGCAGAGAAATCAGAAGCATTGATACAGGCTGATATAAAAGCTGCTGCTACTGTTACTTCCGAACGAAGAGCTGCTGCACCTGCGCCGGCTGCATTAAGGGAAAAATCAAATGCTATGACCGTAAGGGGTAAGATATTGTCCTCAGAAGATAATATGCCTCTGCCCGGCGCAAATGTTGTGGTAAAGGGGACCACAAAGGGAGCGGTTACCGATACTGAAGGAAGGTTCAGTATTACCCTTCCGGATGAAGCAGAGAGCACCCTCATCGCAAATTTCATCGGGATGGAAACAAAAGAGTTCCGGGTTAGAGGCGACAGTGATCTGGTGGTTAGACTCGATCCTTCGGTAATGGCATTAAGCGAAGTAGTGGTTGTCGGTTACGGAATTGCCCGCAGCGAAGACGATGAACAAACCGGCTATACTCCTCCGGTACCTGTCACAGGTAAAAGAAGCTTTGACAGGTATATCGGGGAAAACATGAAAAAACCAGGTACGCTGACACCCGGACAGAAAGCGATAGTTGTGGTAAACTTTATTGTCAGGAGAAATGGCATTGTCGACAGTATCAAGGTCATCAGGAGCCCCGGCTTTGACTTTTCAGATGAGGCGATAAGGCTCATTAAAGAAGGACCTTCGTGGAACCCGGCAGAGAATAATGGAATCACAGTCGATGACGAAGTAAGGATCAGGATTGTGTTCAAATAGTTATCATAAAAGCCTCCGGGCAGCCAAAAAACATAGTTGGAATAAATACGCCTGATACATATTAGGGTAATTATTATTTTATGATAATTTTACTGCCGACAATATTATCCTTATGCCCGCGAAGCTTCTCCTGATCAATCTCATCCTGATAATATTCACACGATCAGCTACAGGTCAGTCAGCTAACAAAACACCATTTGAGATAAACACCAGGTACAGCTTTTACTCGTTTGAGAAAAATGCTGAATTGCTGCTTCATGTACCTCAGAATATGATATATAATAACATCTCTGTAATACTTCTCCTTGATGATGATACAATTGGTATGTGGACTGGAAAGCCGGGGAAAAAGATTGTAAGGTTGCCTGTTAACTTTGATCTGCAGCCGGCAAATTACAAGGTCATTGCAGATATCAGGGTCGCGGGCAGTAAATTCAGGTATTTTGCATCTGCCGACCTGTTTGTTCTTACCTACAAGCCTAATGAAGTCAAGACAGACAGGCTGACCGGTGGTCTTATTGTAAACAAACGATCGTTTTTCCCGTTCGGCTTTTATTGTTATTCACCCGTTCATCCTGCCCTGCCCGAAGAAGAGGTTGTGAAGGGATTCAACCTTATCTCTCCGTACCAGAGTATTCTGCCCGAAACATTCAGCCAAAGGAAAGCCTATATGGACCGTTGTGCCCGGCTCGGGATGAAGGTTAATTACAATCTGCTGTCAGTGTCAGGCGGTGGTGGTGTCAGTTCGTTAATTAATGGTATTACAGGTGCACAGAAAAGAGAGCGTCTTATTAATGAGATCATTGCTTTCCGGGACCATCCTGCCCTGCTGGCATGGTATATAGCTGATGAACCTACCGGCTATGGCATTGAACCCGGTGTCCTGGAGGAAATTTACAGTACTGTCAGAAAATATGATCCATGGCATCCTGTGTCAATAGTTTTTATGGCACCATTCCTCTCATCCAAAAAGTATTTAAACGCACTTGATATTGTGATGGCTGATCCATATCCTGTCCCCAACAGCCCGGTGACCCTGGTTGGCAATGTAGCTGGTCAGCTCTGTTCAGAATTCAAAGGCAAGCGGCCGGTTTGGATAGTACCCCAGGTATTCGGCGGAGGTGAATGGTGGGGCCGTGAGCCCTCTTTCCAGGAAGTGCGGGCCATGACTTACCAGGCAATAATAAAAGGCGCCAGTGGGATCCAGTATTTTGTACGACAAGGCTTGAACCTTTTTCCCAAATCCGCTTCCACCTGGGCTGAGTGCGGAAGGATGGCTGTTGAGGTTTCCGGGCTTACACCATGGCTTCTGTCAGATGAGGTGACGATACCCGTCAGATCAGCATCGGGCGATATACTGGTTTCATCAGCCCTTCATGACAACCAGTTGCTTGTAATGGCAGTAAATACGAAGAACTCCCCGCAGAGCACAGGATTCTCGGTATCAAGAATGATATATGGTAAAGCAAGGGTTCTGTTTGAGAACCGCGATATCAATGTGATTTCAGGATATTTTACTGATCAGCTTTCAGCATTCG
>JADDYF010000461.1 GCA_015712185.1 Bacteroidales bacterium | reverse complement strand
CACTCATCCTCCTCCATAACAGGTATAAAAACCGCATTGAAATAATCAGGAAATATGGAAATATCCCCCAGATTGAATGCTACCCGGGTCAGCTTAACCAGGTATTCCTGAATATATTGTCGAATGCTGTGGATGCAATTGATAGTTCAGGGGAAATCATTATAACCACCGCCAGTATAGACGGAATGGTCAGAATAAGCATCAGGGATACCGGAAGAGGCATTCCGGAAGAACAGAAGGAAAAGCTTTTCGAACCTTTTTTCACTACTAAGGAGGTCGGTAAGGGAACCGGGCTAGGATTGTCAATAAGTCATAGTATAATCGAAAAACACAAAGGCAGTATTGATGTTAAAAGTGAGGTTGGAAAAGGAAGTGATTTTATAATAACCCTGCCTATAATGCAGGGCATAGTGTGATTATGATCAGGAAAACCTGTAAGTTATATTGAAATGATTTCTTTTCCGGGATATCAGGTAAAAGAAAAGCTGAATGAGAGCTTTAACTCCTTTGTATTTCGTGCGGTTCATAATGTTACCGGGAAGCCTGTTGTTATCAAAGTCCTGAAGGGAGAATATCCCGATCCTGAGAGGATTATCAGTTTTAAACGGGAATATGAGGTCCTGAAGAATCTGACACAGGAGAGGGCAGCTATAAAAGTTATCAGCCTGGAAAGCTACAATAACAGCTTTGCGATTATCATGGAGGATTTCGGAGGTGAATCAATAAAGAAGATCCTGGATAAGAGAAGGCTGACACTAAATGAGTTTCTTCAGCTTTCAATCAGCATAACGGAAATCCTTGAACAACTGCACCAGCTGAAAATCATTCATAAGAACATCAATCCCAATAACATTGTCTGGAAACAGTCAACCGGCCAGGTAAAGATCATCGATTTTGGTATATCCACCATATTGTCGCGTGAATTTGCTACAATACAAAATCCTTCTGAATCTGAAGGGACACTGAGCTATATATCTCCTGAGCAAACTGGAAGAATGAACAGGTTGATAGATTACCGTACTGATATGTATTCGTTTGGTGTGACCCTTTACGAAATGCTGACAGGACAGCTTCCTTTTGTAAGCAATGATCCTATGGAACTTGTTCATTGTCATATTGCCAAAGCTCCGCAACCTCCACTGCAACTGGCACAGCTATTCTTCCCCGGGGAATTAAATGGGCTTGAGATTCTTTCAACAATAATCATGAAGCTCATGTCAAAATCCGCAGAGGATCGATATCTGTCTTACTTGGGACTGAAATACGATCTAGAGAAATGCTTCAGACACCTGAAAAAGAACCAGACACTATCAGGATTAACCTTAAATCCCGGGGAGAAAGATTTTTCAGATAAATTTCAGATTCCTCAGAAATTATACGGGCGGGAAACCGAATTAGCAACACTGTTGAGCGCATTTGACAGAGTTTGTACCAAAGGGCACGGCGGACATGTTGGTGAGATGTTGATGGTAACAGGGTACACAGGTATTGGTAAATCAGTGCTGGTAAACGAAATCAACAAACCTGTTTCTGAGAAGAGAGGGTATTTCATCTCCGGCAAATTTGACAGGTACAAACACAATATCCCGTATTCCGCATTGACTCAGGCATTCCAGGATCTGTTGAGACAGATTCTTGTTGAAAGCGAATCAGAAATAAAGCGATGGAAGGAAAAAATACTTGAAGGAGTGGGTCCAAACGGACAATTAATTATCGACGTGATACCTGAAGTGGAACTTATAATCGGCAAACAGCCCCATGTTCCTGACCTGCCTCCTCTGGAGACACAGAACAGGTTTAACCTCTATTTTCAGAATTTTATAAGGGTGTTTGCAGATGAGGATCATCCGCTTGCTATATTTCTCGATGATCTGCAGTGGACTGATATCCCGACATTAAAGCTGCTGGAGAAGCTTATGCTTGATTCAAAAACAAAGTATTTGCTGATAATTGGTGCATACAGGGATAACGAGGTGGATCCATCGCATCCTCTTATTGTAAGCCTCGAGAAGCTTAAAAGCAAGAATGCCATTGTAAATTTCATAACCCTTCTTCCACTTGAAGCCGGACATATCAATCAGCTGATTTCAGATGCACTTAAATGCAGTCTGGAAGAGGCTGAGATTCTTGGAAAGATAAGTCTTGCTAAGACAAATGGCAATCCATTTTTCCTGATCCAGTTTCTTAACTCACTCGTTGACAACCGGCTGATAGAATTTGACGCGAAATTCTTCAAATGGGAATGGGATGCTGCTAGAATTGAAAAGGCTGACATCACTAGCAATGTTGTGGATCTGATGACGGCCAGGATACAGAAATTGCCTGAGAAATCTAAAAGGATATTAAAACTGGCGTCCTGTATAGGAAACAGATTTGAACTGGACACACTGGCTACTATTAATGAGAAAACTGCAGTGGAGACAGCCAATGAAATGGATGAAGTTCTCGACAGGGGACTAATACAGCCAATCGGAGAAGGGTATAAGCTGGCCGGTTACCTCGATTTTCTGAAAGACAAATCTTATTTTGAGAGACTTGAACATAAGATTCAGTATAAGTTTTTACATGATCGTGTCCACCAGGCCGCCTATTCGCTCATTGGGGATGAACACAAAAGCATCCATTTGAAAATTGGACGGTTATTATTACTGAAATTCCAGAAGGAAGAATTTGAAGAAAGAATATTTGATATTGTAAATCACCTGAACTCAGGAATAGAACTTATTACTGATACGAAAGAGAAAAATGAACTGGCCGGTCTGAATTTACAGGCCGGTAGAAAAGCAAAATCAGCAACAGCATATGAAATTGCATTCCAATATTTCAATACGGGATTGAAACTGCTGGGAGAAAATGCATGGGAGGAACATTATTCGCTCACTCTTGAGATGAATATAGAAACTGCAGAGGCTTCTTATCTGACAGGCAACTTTGCAAAGATGGATGATCTGGCAAAGGAAATTACCAGACATGCTAAAAATATTCTCGATAAAATAAGAATCAATGAAATTGTCATCCAATCCTTCATGTCGAGGAACAGGCTCAGGGAAAGCATAGGTACTGCAATTGAAATACTGAAACAGCTGGGGGTGCATATAACGCCTGAGCCAGGAAAGATCAGCGTCTTATTGAACCTGTTCTGGCTTCGGATAATACTGTCAACAAAAAAAACTGAGAACCTGAAGAACCTGCCGGTAATGACGGATCCTCATAAGCTTGCTGCCATGCGTATCCTTATGAACGCGGCAAGTTCTGCATATTATACCAATATTCTGATAGCTATAACCATGGCCTTTAAAATGGTACGTCTTTCCATCAGGTATGGAAATTCTCCCTTCTCTCCATTCGGGTATTCAATGTACGGGATAATCCTGCAGGGTGTCGTCGGGAAAATTATTACAGGATATAAGTATGGCGAATTTTCAGTTGAATTATTAAACAGGTTTAACGCAAGGGAATATGAAACCAAAATAAACCTGCTCTTCAACCTGTTCATCAGGCATTGGAAAGACAAATTGAGGAAGACCATCGAATCATTTACCGAATCGTTTCAGAGAGGACTTGAAACCGGCGATTATGAATTTGCTTCACTCTGCGCAGCATATACCGGTATCCATTCGTTTCATTCCGGAACCCGGCTTGTAAGTGCTGAGGAAGAAATGCGCAAGAGTATTGATATGGTTAAGAGGCTTAATCAGGAGGTAATACTTTTTGTCCTCAGACTCAACAGACAGGTCGCACTTAATCTGATGGGAAAATCTAAATACAGAACCCTGCTGATAGGCGAGGATTATAATGAGACAGAAATGATTGCCGGCTTTATCAAAAGTAAGCACACATCTGACCTCGGAGAATTATACGCTCTCAAATCGCTGCTTTGTTTCATGTTCGATGACACCGAACAATCATTGAAGATTGCCCTTGAGGCTGAGAAATTTAAACAGACCCTGATGGGTCTGGTATACTTACATCTGATTTATTTTTATACGTCACTGATATTTCTCTCAGCAAGTACTCGAGTTTCAAAATTAAAGCGATTAATATTCCTGGGCAAGGTTTATTTTAACCAGAGGCAAATAAAAAAATGGGCTGTGTACGCTCCTGAGAATTTCCTGCATAAATGGTACTTGATTGAAGCGGAAAGATCCAGGATTAAAGGTAAGTATTTGCGAGCCATGAGGTATTATGAAAAGGCTGTTTCTCTTTCCCGTCAGAATGGATATATCCATGAAGAAGCCCTTGCAAATGAACTGGCCGCAAAATTTTATATAAGTAGAGGGAATGACAGGATAGCCAGAGCTTATATAAAAGAGGCCTTCTATTTGTATACAATATGGGGTGCAAAAGCGAAAGCAGATCATCTTAATGAGATCTATACCAACCTGCTTTATGCTATGCCGGAAGTGACCAGAAAGGGGAATGAAATCGAATTTACCCTCTCTTATCTGCCAGGTTCACATACTGAAAAGCTCGATCTGGCAACTGTACAAAAGGCGTCGCAAACTATTTCAGGAGAAATACATCTCGACAGGCTTCTTGAAAAATTAATGAATATCGTCATTACAAATGCAGGTGCACAAAAAGGTATACTTCTTTTAAAAGATGAGGAAGGCTTTTTTGTGGAAGGAGAAGCTGTGGCAGGTACAGGACAGGTCATTGTATTACGTCACATACCCTATTCCGAATGTAATGACATGGCACACATAATTATCAATTATGTTCTGCGAGTGAATAAAATCCTGGTATTGGATGATGCATCTGACCAGGGCAGCTTTAAAACAGATGAATATGTAAGATCCAACAAAATAAGGTCGGTATTATGTCTTCCGCTTATTTTTAAGAATAAAATCAGCGGTATTCTTTATCTGGAGAACAACCTTGCATCCGGAACCTTTACATCCGAAAGGGTGGAAGTATTGAAAATACTGTCAGGCCAGATTGTTATATCAATTGAAAATGCCAGGTTGTACCGGAACCTTGAGGAATACAACCGGTTACTCGAGGAAAATGTGGCAAAACGCACTGCAGAGATATCTCAGCAAAATGAGCAGTTAAGCAACCAGAAGGAAGAACTGGGGGCAGCACTGGAAAATCTGAGACAGTCGCAGTACAAGCTCATTCAATCCGAAAAAATGGCTTCTCTTGGACAGCTTGTTGCAGGTATTGCACATGAGATAAACAATCCTGTTAATTTCATCAGTGCAGGGGTGGACTCACTGGATGCTAACCTTGAGGAGATAGGTCAGGTCCTGGATATTTATCATAAAATTACTCCAACAAATGTTGAAGTAAAACTCAAGGAAATAGAAGAGCTAAAGAAAAAGATAGAATACAGGAAAGCCATCAGGGAGATCGAAAAACTGATAAACAGTATTAAAAATGGAACTAAACGTACTACTGAAATAGTGAAGGGTCTCAGAACTTTTTCCCGGCTGGATGAAGATTCACTGAAAATGGCAGATATACACGAAGGCTTGGATTCTACTCTTATCCTCCTTCATAACAAGTACAAGAACCGGATTAAAATTGTAAAGAATTACGGTTATATGCCTCTCATTGAATGTTTCCCCGGTCAGTTAAACCAGGTATTTATGAATATCCTTTCCAATGCTGTTGATGCCATTGAAGATAAGGGTACAATTACCATTAATACTTCGATATCAGGTGGACAGGTTCAGATTAATATAAAGGATACAGGACGCGGTATCCCTCAAAATCTGAAAGAAAAGATATTTGAACCATTTTACTCAACCAAGGATGCTGGTATGGGAACAGGTTTAGGATTGTCCATCAGTCTGGCCATTATAGAAAAACATAAAGGGAAGATTGACTTCAGAAGTGAAGTCGGGAGAGGCAGTGAATTCATGATTTCTCTTCCGGTGACTCAAAGAAAGTAGAAAATGGGTGTTATTTTTTTTAAGGCGGTCGGGAATAATATTTTTGTTAAGTAACAAATGAGTTACCAGGCTGAATATAAACTACTCCTTGTTCTTCCAAAAGATAAAACCTTGAACTATTCTCTTGTTTCTAAAAATGCAGGATTTATTACAAGGACTATGTGGGGATCGCCTCCGTTAAGTCTTGCAACAATAGCAGCGTTAACTCCTTTAAATTTTAAGACAAAAATAATTGATGAAAATATAGAAGAAATAGATTTCAACGAATACTTTGATTTAGTTGGAATTACAGGCAATTCATTTCATATAGCCAGAGCTGAGGAAATTGCTATTGAGTTTTCGAAACGAAGGGTTGTAATTGTTTGTGGCGGATATTCAGTCTCTGTATGTCCCGAAAGATGGAGGTCATTTGCAAATGTTCTTATAATAGGGGAGGCGGAACGTATCTGGCCGGAATTTCTGGACGACTTTATTTCCGGAACCTATAAAAACGAATATGTTGAGAAAGAAAGATTTAACTTATCAGTAAGCCCGCTTCCAGACTATAGTAGTATTGCGACATCAACCCTGCAGAAATATTCCTATGGTGTTGTTCAGATAAGCCGGGGATGCCCCTTCAGATGTGAGTTTTGTTCAGTCACTGTTTATGCTGGTAATAAGATAAGGTATAAACCTGTGGATAATATTATTAAAGAAATTCATCTAATTCACAATACCAGAAAATATCGCTTTATCCATATTGCTGATGATAACTTTGCCGGTGATATCCAAAAAGCAAAAGAAATATTAATTGCACTCAAAGAATGGAACTCAAAACAACGAAAACCTGTTTCGTTCATCACTCAGCTGTCAGCAGATGCTGCAAAGGATGAGGAATTTCTTGCATTGTCTGCAGAAGCAGGATTAAATACTTTTTCAATTGGATTTGAAACTCCCAACATAGAAAGTCTTAAAGAAGTCGGTAAATACCATTATATCAACATTAATATAAACGAATATGTTAAGAAGATTCATCAATATGGAATCACAATTATGGGAAACTGTATGATTGGTTTTGACAATGACGATCCTTCTATCTTTAAAATGCAATATAAATTTTTTTCGGAGTTGGGAATAGCCAATGTTAATGTATACCCTTTGCTGGCATTTGATGGAGCTCCTTTAAAAGAACGAATGATGAAGGAAGGAAGATATATTGAGCGGAATAAGACATTGTTTGGTAAAGGCCATATTTTTAACATGCTTAGTGCCTCTAATATAATCCCAAAGAATATGAGTGTTGGTCAGCTTCATCATGGAATAATATGGCTTCTTAAAGAACTTTATAACCCTGAAAAATTTATTGAGCGATTTGAAATATTCTTTAAAGATTTCGAAGAATCTGACAAGAAGAGAGATATTTCGATATTGAAAGCATATTTCGATTTTGCAGTAATCGGGGTAGTTCTCAGACTAATTGCATTCCTTCTTTTAATCGCAACTTCTTCTGAGAAGCGTACTTTCTTCAAGATGTTTATAATTGCATCTAAATCGTCACATCCTCAGCGTTTTAACATTCTCATGTTCTATTTTCTGAGGTTTATAAATAATCGGAGTTTTATAAATAACATTACTAAGGAATTTTGTAATACCTAGAGTTAATTAAGGAATATTCTAATCAAAAAAATATTAAACTTCTCAATGTTGGTTTTAATTAAGTTTAAGTAATTACCTGTTAATCTATAAACATTGCAAAATGTCATATAAGAAACCATTACCTCAGATTCTCTATGTTGATGACGAGAAGGATAATCTTACGGTCTTTAATTCCGCTTTCAGGCGTTATTATGAGATTCACCTGGCTTCTTCAGGCAGGGAAGGTCTCGAAATCATGAAGAAACATGAGATACAGCTGGTGATCACGGACCAGAGGATGCCCGGGATGACCGGAACGGATTTCCTCGAAAAGATCATTCCCGATTATCCCGATTGTATTCGCGTCATACTGACCGGGTTCAGTGACATTGATGCTGTCATACAGGCGATTAACAAAGGCCAGGTGTCCAGGTATATAACCAAGCCATGGGACATGGAAGAAATGAAGATCATGATAGATAATGGACTTGAGACATACAACCTGAAAATGCAAAACAGGAGACTGTTTGAGGAATTAAAGGAAGCAAACATAAACCTCGAACAGAAAGTGATTGACCGTACAAAGAAGATTGAAGATCAGAACAGGGAAATTACAAACAGTATATATTATGCAAGCCGCATACAAAATGCTCTTCTTCCACCCAGCCACGAGCTTGATAAGCTTTTACCTTCATATTTTGTTCTGAATAAGCCCAGGGATATCATTGGTGGAGATTATTACTGGCTTGCAAAGAAGGATGACAAGGTAATTGCAGCAGTTGCCGATTGTACAGGTCATGGAGTCCCCGGATCTTTCATGAGTATCCTTGGCATAACATTGCTTAATGAAATAGTTAATAAGTCCTCAACGATCAGGGCAAATGATATACTTAACCAGCTGAGGGGGAATATTATCAAATCGCTTCATCAATCCCGTTCAAAAGACGGCACAAGGGATGGGATAGAAATTGCACTTTGCATCATAAACTTCAGCAATAATAAGTTGCAGTTTTCAGGAGCGTTTCGCCCGTTGTATTATATCAGTGATAATGAAATGAATGAGCTCAGCGGCGATAATATGCCGATAGGGATCTATGATGATGAAGACATTTCGTTTACAAGCAAAGAGATTATTTTTAAAAAGAATGATATTATTTATCTGTTCACCGATGGTTATGTAGACCAGATAGGAGGTGCCTTCAGAAAAACATTCAGGTCAGTGAACTTTAAGAAGCTCCTGCTCGGTATCCATGAGCAACCAATGGAGGAACAGAAGAGATTATTGGAGAAAACTATTGATAAGTGGAGAGGGGATATCGAACAGGTGGATGATATACTGGTTGTCGGGATAAAATTATAACCCGATCTGACACTTCAGATCAGGCTGAAAAATTTCAGGAACATGCTAATCTTTTAGCCGGGTCCTTTTCTGACATATTGAAAGGGCAACTTTGCCATCCTCGACATTTCCTTGCCAACTTCAAGCATATCATTGTCTCCTTCTTCGTAGTGCCAGTTAATTGAGACATTCTTTCCTTTAGAGCGGACTGTTCCAACCTGCTTGCAGAAATCAAGAATGTATTTTGCTGATGATGAGTTAAAGTATTCAAAATCAAGATTAAAGACCACTGGAGGATTGATCTGGGCTGAACTGCCGAGATGCTCCGAATAATCATCCATCCACCTCAGGATCTCGTTATAGAAGCCTGAAACGTCAGGGGGTCTTGATTCACCGGAAATCTCAAAGGTATTATTGTCAGGATCTAAAGTTACTTTCGGTGAGCTCGCTGTCTGGTCAATAATTAACTTTCTCATGGTATTTATTTACTGAAATTTGCATATCGAAGTGCAAGTGGCTGTCATCAATGTTTGTAAAGCTGAAATCTATTTTATTCCCCGATTTCAGTCTCATTAAAATGAATCCTAATCTGGCGCCGTTGTCATTTGGTCTGCTCTTGCCATCCATTTTATCTTCATATAAAGATGCAAGGGAAGCACCATCCAGCTCATTTACCAGGTTAAGCGCAGCTTCCACTTTTTCTCTGGAATTGTCTGAAATTGGATTCCCTGCTTTTATTATAACCTTGTCGCCAGCTTTTCCGGCTGAAATAGTCGGCAAGGTCACACTGTCAGCATGTGGCAGAGTTACAGAATGTTTCACAATATTCTCAAGACACTCGACAACTATAGCATATACCCGTTTGGCGGTAGTCTTATCCAGGTTGGTGTATTCCCTGTTATTCTTGAGATTTAGCAGAAGCTGATCGATTATTTTATAATCTATCCGGCCTGTATAATCCAGAAATTTTTTTAAGTGTAACAATTAATGCCTAACTTGAATTTCGTTTGCAAATATATATTTTATACTATTATTGTTTTCAGGATTTTTACTAATAATTAAATTTAACTCGAAATAACAATCGGATTCAGACTATGAGTGAAGCCATTCTGAACGCCCTGGTACAACTGTTTGCCCTGATCAGTGATATTCATGATGAGACTGTTATAACCAGCAGGGAAAAAGACATTGTGAGAACATTCCTTGCGCGTCATCTGAATAATGAGCTCGTGGCAAGATACATGAAAAAGTTCGAGGAATATCTTGCAGTTTACAATGCCGAGAGTACAACCAGGGACACTATCAAGGACAGAAAGCATATCTCCCTTAATGCAGTGCGCATCCTTGCAATCTGCGAGAAAATAAACCAGGAACTTCACCAGAAGCAGAAGGTTTATGTTCTGGTTCAGTTAATGGATTTTATTTCTCTTGGGCAGAAAATAACCGAAAATGAACTCGATTTTCTACAGACCGTATCTACTGCCTTATATCTTCCTACTGATGAATATGAAGATATCAAGGATTTTATAATGGACGGAAAAGCCGGAGCCGGCAGGCGCAAGGAAATACTGTATATCGACAGCAGCAGGGAAGCGCCTCACGGTACGGAAAAACATATCTATGACGAAAACCTCAAAGGGACTATAAAATTCCTCCATTTACCCGGTTCAAATACCTACCTGATGCGGTATTCAGGCAGCGAAAACCTTTACCTGAACGGAGAGATTATCTTTTCAGACCAGACACACATCTTCGATCACGGCTCATCAATCCGGGGCGCCGGGATCACTCCGGTTTTCTACACTGAAGTGGTAAGCTTTATTTCTGAGGCAACATTTGAATCTAAAATATATATCGATGCCAATAATGTTGAGTTTAAATTCAGGAACAGCGAGAACGGAATCCATAACCTTAATTTTCATGAAGTATCAGGAAAACTGGTTGGTGTGATTGGCGGAAGCGGAGTTGGTAAATCCACAACCCTGAGTGTCCTTAACGGTACTTTAAAACCCCAGCGCGGGGAAGTGCTGATAAACGGTTACAATCTGTACGACAGGAATGAAATGGAATTCCTGAGAGGAGTCATCGGCTTCGTACCCCAGGACGACCTCCTTATTGAAGATCTCACTGTTTTTCAGAACATCTATTTCAATGCGAGGATGTGCCTGAATAATCTTCCTGAAAATGAAATAATTGAGGTTGTAAACCGTACACTCGTTGATTTTGATCTTGAAGAAATTAAGGATCTGAAGGTTGGCAATCCCCTGAAAAAAGTCATCAGCGGAGGGCAAAGGAAGAGAATCAATATTGCTCTGGAATTGCTGCGTGAACCCACCCTCCTGTTCGTGGATGAACCAACCTCGGGTTTGTCTTCAGTGGATTCGGAAATTGTCATGAATCTGCTGAAAGAGCAGACCTATAAAGGTAAGCTTGTTGTCGTAAACATTCACCAGCCCTCTTCAGAAGTCTATAAGCTGTTTGATAAGATAATGATCATCGACAGGGGAGGTTACCAGATCTATTACGGGATACCGACTGAAGCGATTGTATACTTCAAGAAAGCCATAAAGCTGTCAAACCCCGATGAGGACCAGTGCGCAAAATGCGGGAATGTCAATACCGACCAGATCCTGCAGATGATCGAGGCGAAAGTGGTTGATGAGCAGGGTAAACCCACAAGAACAAGGAAAATCACACCAACAGAATGGGTTGAGAAATTCAGGGAATCTTCAAGGGGGCTTCTGAAACAGGGAATAACCGGGAAAATCAGGCTTCCCCAAAATAATTACAGTATTCCCGGCTTGTTTAAACAGGCAATGATATTCTTTCAGCGGGATTTTTTGTCCAAGCTGGCCAACAAGCAATATATTCTGATAAGCCTTCTGGGACCACCAATGCTTGCATTACTTCTATCCTATTTTACAAAATATATCAGAGATGACATTTATAAATTTAGTCTGAACGATAATATTCCTGCCTTTCTTTTCATGTGTGTCATTACATCACTTTTTTTCGGACTTATGATCAGCTCGGAAGAAATTGTGAAGGACAGGAAAATCCTAAAGAGGGAATCATTTCTGAACCTGAGTTGGTTCAGCTATCTGAATTCGAAGGTACTGATAATGTTTATCCTTTCTGCAATACAGACTTTTTCATTTGTTGTTATTGGTAATCTGATACTTGGTATAAAAGGTATGACAATAAGCTACTGGCTGGTATTATTTACGACCTCCTGCTGTGCAAACATGATAGGTTTAAATCTGTCTTCAGCATTCAGCTCAGTGATAGCGATTTATATAATCATACCCTTTATCATCATCCCGCAATTGTTGTTCAGCGGAGTTCTGGTTAAGTATGACAAGCTTCACACAGGAAGCTTGTCATCGCGTGAATATGTCCCGGTGATAGGCGATCTGATGCCAGCACGCTGGGCATTTGAGGCAATAGCCGTTGAACAGTTCAAAAACAATGATTACGAGAAACATTTATATGAATCAGAAAGGGATGAAAGTCAGA
>JADDYF010000451.1 GCA_015712185.1 Bacteroidales bacterium | reverse complement strand
GATCTGGTACCCTTTTGCACTGTTACCCTCGCCGAAATGATTAACCATTGGCAAAGCAAAACCCTGTATGGCAATCGTGGCAAGAGTGACAAAAATGAACCTGACTGAAATAAGGCTGTTACGTTCAGCCATATCGCCCGTTATGACCCCGCTAAGGGCTGCATAGGGGACGTTGTTGGCAGAATAGACTGATAAGAGTAATATATAGGTGATATAAGCATATATTATCTTTCCCGTGGGACCGAAGTCGGGAGTAGTGAATGCAAGGAAGCCTATTATACCGAATGGAAGGGCAGTCCATAATATCCACGGCCGGAATTTCCCCCATCGGGTTTCTGTCCGGTCAGCCAGTACACCTACGATTGGATCAAAAACGGCTCCGCACAGCCTGGCTACAAGAAAGAGCCAGCCCGCGGCAGCGGCTGAGATCCCAAAGGAGTCAGTATAAAAACTCAGCTGCAACAACATGAGTGTCTGAAAAATAAAATTGGCGGCACTGTCACCCAGACTAAAGCCGACCTTTTCCCTCATTGAAAGTTTTTCTGCCATTTTTAGTTTTATTAGGGTAGTATATGTATAATTCGAATTTCGAATTTAGTAAATAACCATTATATTCAGGAAACCGGGTGGTGCATAAATTTTATGAAAAATAGAATCGCTTCCATTTGTATATTGACAACAAAACATGCAAATTGCAGTGAAAAGCCGGAAGCCGGAAGCCATACAGGTACATCCATATATACTTATCTAATCTAACCGAATATGAAACAAAATAAACCAGGCAGACGTGAATTTATGAAGAGGAGTGCCGCTGCCGCTGTAGCGATCCTGGTTGTGCCACGACATGTTCTTGGAGGTCAGGGCTATACAGCACCCAGCGATCAGCTGACGAAAGGCATTATCGGGGTTGGGGGAATGGGACGGGGGCATATCAATTATGAGGGAACCCGTTTACTGGCTGTATGTGATGTGGACAGGAAACATATGGAGCAGGCGATAACCCAGGCCGGGGGAAATGTAACAGGTTATCATGATTTCAGGGAGCTGATAGCGCGGGAAGATATAGATATTGTACATATTGCAACACCGCCGCACTGGCACGGGATAATGGCAAAGACTGCTGCTGAAGCCGGAAAAGATATCTGGTGTGAGAAGCCGATGACAAGGACGATAGGCGAGGGGATAAAGGTAGTGGAGGCTGTTCAGAAATACGGTAGGATGTTCAGGTTGAACACATGGTTCAGGTTTAAAGACCAGTTCTACGGATTGGGCACTACAGTAAGACCGTTAAAGAAACTCATAAGCAACGGTGTGCTTGGGTGGCCTCTGAAAGTTACCGTGAGCGGCAGCACCGGCTTCGACTGGAAATTCTTCTGGACCGGACTTCACAATCTCAGACCCGAACCCGTACCCGAAGAACTTGATTATGAATTCTGGCTGGGGCCTGCTCCTTATAAACCATATAATCCTGAAAGGGTACATTCTAAATTCCGCGGGTACTGGGATTATGATGGCGGCGGACTCGGGGACATGGGGCAACATTATCTCGATCCGGTTCAGTACCTGCTTGACAAGGATGATACGGGACCAGTCTCAGTGGAAATTGATGCGCCCCAGCAACATTATGATGCAGTCGGAACATGGCGGAGGATAACCTACACCTATGCCGACGGATGTAAAATAATACTTGACGGAGAAAACCGCGATAAGGATGCGGCATATATAGAGGGTCCAGATGGTAAGATCTACAAGGGATTCAGGTCGGATATAAAAGACCTGGAGAAGCTGGTTGATTCACTTCCTGATCCTGCAACCCAGATAACGACGTTTTCCGATTCTGTAAAATCCAGACAAACTTTTGCTCTTAATGAGGCCAACGGGCACAGGTCGTGCTCTATTGTGAATATGGGGATCATTGCCCTGCGTCTGGGCAGGAACCTGAAATACGATCCCCTGAAGCAACAGTTCATAGATGATGAAGGAGCAAACAGGCTTATTCACCAGCCAATGCGCGATCCATGGAGGATATGATCAATGGATTAATTTGAAAATGTGAAAATTTGAAGATCCAATAATTTGAAAGACTGATGATATGAAAATACTTAAAATATTCATTTCTGGTTTGACACTGCTTCTGTTCTCCTTATCTGCCTATTCACAGGATAAAAGAACTCTGGAAACCAGAGTTGCCGACATCCTTGCGCAGCTTCCGGCCGGCGATCTCCAGTATACCGAGAAACTTATGACGGATATTCTTCTGCTTGGTGAACCCGGGATAATGCAGATCTGCGACCGGATAATCCCTGCAGGTACAGGTGATGACACGGCTCCACGGTTTGCTGCAGAGTCATTATCAAGGTTCCTGTCTCAGCGAGGTAAGGAAAACGAGAGAGCAATGTGGGAAAAGATATGCATCTCGTACGCAACCAGGGAAAAGGATCCGGGAGTCATTGATTTTTTTGTTAAACAGCTGCAGCTTATTGGCAGTGACAGAACAGCTGAAGCCCTGAAAATGTACATTTCTGACAAGGAGAACTGTTCTGCTGCGATCTCTGCGATAACTGCCATCGGAGGCCCTGCAGCAGAACATATTCTTGCAGAATCGCTCAAGGACAGGAACCTGCCGTGTGCTGCTGCCGTAATGAATGCCCTTGCCTCGATGAAATCGCAGGCAGCGGTAAATGAATATATCCTTTGGTCGTCGGATATCAATGTGAATACAAAAGCTGCAGCCTATAATGCTCTTGCCCAGTCTGCCAGTCCCCTT
>JADDYF010000397.1 GCA_015712185.1 Bacteroidales bacterium | reverse complement strand
ATTCTTCTGCAACAATTCAAATCTTTTTTTTGCAAAGTAGGCGCACAGCGATATTTCCGCTATAAGCGTATATGATCAGCAATAAAAAAGGAATCTTTTTCTGCAATTTCCCCAATAAATTATAGAAAAAGTGACCTTAGAGCGATTTTTCCGCTGTTAGCGCAACTGAATTGGTACAGAAAAGCAATAATTTCCTGCAATTTTCCAAATAAATTACTGAAAAAGTGACCTTAAAGCGATTTTTCCGCTGTCAGAGTATCTTATTTGAATTTGTGGACATTTTTCCAGAAGTATCTTTGATTATCTTTTAGTGGGTGATTTGCAGTCGGATTTATTGTTTTTATGAATGGATATTATGAAAAAATCACAGGAATCCAGAGAGGATAGTCGCACTTTTTTTTCAATTACAGGTTATTAAATACCTGATCCTCAAAATCCGCAATTGCATCCAAACCAAGGCTTTTCAGATAAATCTCTGTAGTTTTGAGATTTTTATGCCTTAATGATTCCTTGATCATCATAACCGGCATTCCTTTCCTGAACATATATGAAGCATATGTGTGCCTGCTCCAGTAAGATGTTAGCCCTTCAATACCAATTTGTCTGCCGATTGTTTTCAGATCACGGTTTACTCTAAATCGCACTTTTTTTATCCTGTCAAGCTTTTGCCACTGAGTGATGTGTTTGTTTTCATCCAGGATTGGAAACAGGTAACCCCTTTCAGGATCAGAGTACCTGTCCAGGATCTCCTTTATTTCATCTCGTATTGGGAATACAACTCTAACAGGCCTTTTTGTCAGTTTTTTTCGTTCATAGAATATATTCCCGTCCTGGATGTTTTTTGGTGTCAAATGGACCACATCAATAAATGTGATTCCGCGTCCGAAGAAAGAAAAAACAAAAATATCTTTTGCTAACTGTAGATCTGGGGTGATTTCTAATTTTAACAATTCTATCAGCTTATTATCATCAAGTGCCCTGGGACTTGTTTCCGTGCTGAACTCACTTACTTTTATTTCCCGGAACGGATAATACTCACTCCTCACCCACCCTTTCTTAATAGCGTACAGATACAATGTCCGAGTTGTTCTCAGGTAATTGTTTATCGTAATATCAGCAATACCCCTGTTGTTTCTTAAGTAATAAATCCACTCTTCCAGGACTTTTGGAGATAAATCAGATAGGAACAGGTCTTTCCCTCCTCGGAATGTCTTAAATACGCCTAAAACCCCCTTAAACACCCTTGAATACCCTTCCCTCCCCAGGTTATGCAATTCGTTAATCCTTTCTGTGAAGGCATTAAAGACTGTCACCCTTCCCTTACTTTTCTTTCCTAAGGCATTAATAAACTGTTCAGGAGTATAATCTGTGATTCCATCACGTATGAATTGGTCATGAATATCCTGTACCCTTGCCCGGTATTTTGTAAGGTTTGAGTTTATCAATGTTCTCGAAGGAGCTTTTGCAGTGTAATTGCTTGTCACTGTTTCAGTTTCATCATCCCATTCGTCCTTTAAACAGTAGTACCCAGTGAATACGTACTTCCGATAATTGCCTGAAGTAATACGCAGGACAATTGGATACAGTCCGGATTTATTTTTCTTTGCAGTTAGAATGCTGAATCTGGCTGTACTCATAGAACTTCTTTATTTATTTATTTGAATCTTAGGTATACAGTTTTGTATACAGTAAAGGTACAAATAAGAACAAAGTAAAACAAGAGCAGAAATATTATATTATTTATTATCTGCTTATTACAAATTAATACAAAGTAATAAAAACACTAGAAAATGCATGGGGTGCAAGGGGTCGTCTGTTCGAGTCAGATCACCCCGACAGATTGGAAATTAAGGAGTTGGAAGTGATATAACTCCTTTTTTTATGGTCAGGTATGTACACAAAGGTATACACGGACCGGTATTAATTTCTGATTCCAATACCATCCTCATTTATGTTCAAACTCACGTTGCCTCAGGGATTAATTTACTATTTGGATATTTGATTTATTCGCAAGCCCTAGGAAATAAGCTCCGGGGGCTATTTATTCTAATAACCTGCCCATTACTTGACTTTGGCATCAGGATGGTTTACTTTTGTATAAACAGATATCACTAACCTGATTTGTTGAAAATTACAAACTCCCCAAATGCCAATCTGGTCAGCTGAAATAAAAGAGCTTGAGAAACTTTATGAATTCCTCAAAGGTCAGCTTCCCGATCTGGAGAAAGAACTGGAACGGTTGATTAAGGCTGATGATGAGAACATGGTTCTCCTGTATTCAAGGAGATGTCTGGAGGTTATCATCACTAATTTATGCGAGTGTGAACTTAAAAGACCACGCAAGACAGAACCTCTTCTGGGGATAATTGATAAGCTACACAAAGAAGAGAAAGTACCTTCACATATCATTGCTTCGATGCATGGGCTGAATGAATTGTCAACCTATGGCGCGCACCCGAAAGATTTTGATACCAAGCAAGTCAGAACTACTCTGATTAATTTGGAAACGGTTATCGAATGGTATTTAAAATATAAGGGAATCGATACAACTAGGGATGAAGAAAAGATTCAGCTTAGGGGAGAGAAATTAAAGGAATTAAGGAAAGAGGAGCAAAAGGAAATACTGGGGAAACCTGTAAAATTAACTAAGCAGAAGATACTATCTGGAACCTTGATCACAACAATCCTTGTAATAGCTGCAATACTTGTTTATCCGAAAATATTCAAAAAAGATACTCTAGAAAAATTGAGATCATCAGGGGAAAGGATTTCTCTTGCAGTAATGCCATTTCAGAATTTGACTAATGATACTACATGGAATGTCTGGCAAAACGGGATTCAGGACATATTAGTATCTTACCTTTCAAACTCCCCTGAAGAATTAAAAGTCAGGCAAACAGAATCAATAAACAACCTGATCCGGAGCAATAGCCTTACTAATTATGGTTCAATTACACCTTCCATGGCAAGCATGATTTCACAAAAACTGGATGCAGACGTTTTCATCTTTGGAAGTATAAAACAGGCTGGTTCAACGATTCGCTTGAATGCACAATTAACAGACTCAAAAACAGAGGAAGCTTTTAAATCATTTGAAATAGATGGTCCAGCTAACGAAGAGATGGTCTTTCAAATCATTGATTCTCTTAAACGAATGGTCAATAATTATCTTGTGATTTCAAAGCTGAAGAAAGAATTACCCCTTAGTTATAGGTTTGCATATTCTACTAATTCCCCAGAGGCATTCAGGTATTTTATGTATGGGAATAGATCTTTCGTAAACAGAGATTATCCAACTGCGAGAAATTGGTATATGCAGGCCATATCTGCTGACTCCAATCTTACCATTGCGGCCGTTTATCTTTCTGCGTCATACGCAAACCAGGATTTATATGAAGAGGGGAAAAATTGGTGCTTGCAACTGTATAAAAAAAGAGAATTGATGCCACTACATTTTAAAATAATGATAAATCAGCTATATGCTTCATATTTTGAAACACCAAATGAAGAGATTAAATATCTGAAACAGTCACTGGAAATAGATGATCAGCAGCCATTTACAAATTGGTTTTTGGGTCGTAAGTATAATGAGTTACTTCAATTTGATAAAGGAATACCTGAGTTTGAAAAAGCACTGGAGATACATAATAAGTGGGACTCTAAACCTACCTGGGTCTATAATTACACTATGCTTGGGTATGCATATCATAAAACCGGACAGTTTAAGAAGGAAAAGAAACTTTATAAGAAAGCAGAACAGGATTTCCCTGATGATCCAGTTTTGATTTACCGTCAGGCTGTCCTGTCATTAGTTGAAGGAGATGAAAAGGAGGCAAAGGACTATATTGATAAATACATTTCAATCCGTAAAGAAAATTCTGCATCTGAAGCAGCAATTGCTACAAGCCTTGCAGGAATATACTCCGAGGCAGGCATTCTGGATAAAGCAGAGGAGTATTATAGGCATGCATTATTATTAGAACCTGAAAATCCGGTCAGGATGAATAATCTTGCTTATTTCCTGATTGATAAGGATCGGAACCTAAATGAAGGTATGGAACTCATTGAGAAGGCATTGCAATTAAGTCCAGACACCTGGACTTTGTTGGATACAAAAGGATGGGGATTATTTAAGCAAGGTAATAATCAAGTTGCACTTGAGTTCCTTGAAAAAAGTGATTCTCTTAAACCTCGATATAATCATGCATTATTCCTTCATCTCGAAGCAGCAAAAAAGGCTGTTGCCAGTCAAAAGAGGACCGACCGTTAAGAAAATAGCCCCTGGGCTGTTTTTAGGGAGGGGCCAGCATGCAGAGGTGGCATAAAAGGCGTACTGAAAAAATAGTTCGAGCGCTGACGGAGCAACAAAAGAGAGTGAGAGTCAAAGACCGTGACCGAGGTACGAGCGTCAGAGCGGGAGCGGGAGCGAGCACCTCATAAATCTGGGAGACACTACATTGTTAAAACATGCCGTCCCCCGCTGTTTCGGGGCAGGCTCTACGGGACTCAGGAACCTTCATTACGAAACATATCTACAAACATGTCGCCCCTGCGGGGCTCACATCTCTTTATTCGTGCCCGAAACTACAATTATGTCGTCCCTTCGGGACCCATATTTCGCATTTACCGAGCTGCGTCGCATTGCCATGTTTATTGTCGGCAGACCGTCGTAGCGGTTATGGGCCGCTAAGTGGCTGTATGGTCGAAGCTGGAAAAATGTTGTAAAGGACGTGAGCCGCATTGCGCCTGCCCTGACAGAATCGTCAGGGGCGTCATGTTTGTAGCTGTTTGGATGTTGTACATGATTTGAGCCGGGTACCGGCGGAATGTAGTGATCAACAATATTTAATATATCAGAGCTCCGGAAGACCGGATATGAATTAACATGCCTACCCGATGGAGTTCCATAGACAATTCATAGTTGTATCTCTATAAATCATACCTTTCAGTTTCTGACTTCCTATGGCAAGATA
>JADDYF010000391.1 GCA_015712185.1 Bacteroidales bacterium | reverse complement strand
AAAAAAGAAAATGAGCCGGAAGACCGGACTCATTTTCGGGAATGAACATGAAAGCCTGATCGGAATTCTCTATTTCTTCTGTGTATTTTTGGTATCAGCTTTTACTGTTTCTTTTTCCCCTTCATCCTCACTTTTAACCCCAAGTTTCTTTTGTATCTCTTTTACGATCTCCTTTGCTTTAGCCTCATCAGCTCCCTCAACGGTAACAACAATGCCATCCTTAGCTATGACATATTTTGTGGCATCCGGATTGGCATCTTTATCATCAGATTCCACGTAGACGCTGAAGCTTTTTTCGCCATCCTTTCTTATAACATTGCCGCCTTTCATTACAACTACCTTATCCCCCGTAAAATTAATGTTCTTATCTCCTGCTGAAGCAATTATGACTTTTTTCCCGGGCTTGCCTTCTGAATCCCTGGCAATGCTGTAAATATAGAAATGATCTTTGCTACCGTCAGGGACGGCTGTCCATTCGGTTGAATCAGAGCTCATAATGATAATCTTTTCTTCTTTTCCTGTTTCACCTTCATCATCAGTAGTCACTGAAACAATTATTTTCTCTTTTCCACCCGCAGACTTTCTCAGTAAAATGTCCTCGCCAGGTTTACCCAGTACAATTACTTTCCCGTTTTTAAGTGTAATGGTCTCTGGCATTGAATCACCTGTGAAGATTGTATCAATAACGGTTTTTGTACCTGACTCGTCAGTGGTGATGATTTTTATTCTTCTTTCATCCTTCTTCTCCTGCCCGAGAACCGGCGGCAGAATAACACCTCCGGTCAGGATGAGCAGTAACACGATTTTATAAATTCTTTTCATGGCTTAAGATTAATTTGTACAGGATCAAAATTACATCATTGCCAGCCTGATACCGTTAAATTCAGGTTAATAAGAGTTAATGAAAAGTTAAAACATGTATGTGTTTCAGTAACATAAGTTAATTTTGCATCATGAACAGGAAAAAATTTATCTGGCTCATCTCTATGATGCTGTTTTCCATTGTCGGAATTACCTGGGTTCAGATAATATGGATAAAGAATGCGGTGGGAGTGTTGAATGAGAATTTCAATTCCAGGGTTATAGCCAGTATAAATGATGCAGCAAAGTCAATCGAATCATCAAGGAGAATAAATTTCTTCAACGATTTCATTCTCAAAGATCCGTTCGCCTACAACAAACAATCGTCCGACAATATATCTGGTTTTGTAAATATTGAAAGCTTCACTATTGGAGAAGATGGTAACATGCGTTTCAGGATCACCAATCAGTCGGTTACCGGTAAACCTGGTGAAAAGCCGGTTGTTATTACTCACGACACAATAATCACATCCGACTCTGCTACCCTTATAATGACATCCCCTGATCAGCCGGGAGAGCTGAAGATCGTCAGACGAGATGAAGAGAAGGGAGATAGTGACGGAACAGTATATATCAGGCAGCAGGAGTTTGTTGACTGGTTAAAGAAGAGATCGAACGAGTTTCAGAACATGAGCGACCAGATGATCTCAGAGGTTTACCAGTGGGAGAAGACAATGGAGCTCGATAACAGCGAAATTGAGTATGCTCTCAGGCGGTCTCTTTCATTTGCCGACATACAAACTCCCTTCGAATTTGCTGTGATCAGGGACGGGATTGTGAAGGAAGGTACTTTTACAAAATCGGGTAAGAATGATTTCCTGAGGAGCAATTATATGGTGATGCTCTTCCCCGACAATATTATCCGGCAGAATCTGATCCTGTCAGTGGTTTTTCCGGAACGTACCAATTATGTCCTCGGTTCGATGGCATGGATACTTGGCGGATCTCTTCTCTTCTCACTTATTATACTTGCAACATTTGCACTGAGTCTTTTTTTCATTATCCGGCAGAAAAAAATCTCGGAAATGAAATCAGATTTTATCAATAATATGACTCATGAGTTTAAAACTCCGATCGCAACTATTTCGCTTGCTGCTGATACTATCACAAATCCGAAGGTGATCAGGGATGAATCAAGTATCAGGCATTTCATAAGCATGATCAAGAAAGAGAACAGCAGGATGAACAAAAAAGTAGAGACCATCCTGCAGATCGCATCGCTCGATAAGCGTGAGATAAACTTTAAGTTTGAGAACCTTTCAATCCATAATATCATTGAGAGGGCTGTCGATACGATCGATATTCAGGTGCAGCAGCGGAACGGATCTGTCAGCATGAAGCTCCTGGCTTCTGAACCGGTTGTTTACGGTGATGCCGAACACCTTATAAACCTGGTAAACAACCTTCTCGACAACGCAATAAAATATTCACCCGACACGCCGGTAATTACTGTTGAGACAAAGAATAACGGTAGAGGTGTTATCTTGTCGGTCGAGGATAAAGGTGCAGGGATGAGTAAGAGTGTGCAGAGCAAGATATTTGAACGGTTTTACCGTCAGAGTTCCGGAAATGTACATGATGTCAAAGGATTCGGGCTGGGGCTGAACTATGTCCGCGCAATTATTGAAGCCCACAGGGGTACAATTGCTGTTACCAGCGAACCTGGCAAGGGAAGCCGGTTTGATGTATTCATACCTTTTAACTGGGAGAACGAAAAATGAATCAAAAACCTGTAAAGATCTTTCTTGTTGAAGACGATCTCAGTTTCGGATCAGTGCTTAAATCGTATCTCGAAATAAACGATTTTACTGTCGAATGGGTTGATGACGGAAAATATGCTGTTGACCATTTCAGGAAAGGTATCTTTGACATCTGTATACTCGATGTGATGCTTCCTCATGTTGATGGATTCACTATTGCAAATGAGATCAGGCAGATCAACAATGTAGTCCCGATAATATTCCTCACTGCGAAAAAGCTCAAGGAGGATGTACTTAAAGGTTATGGTGTGGGAGGCGATGACTATATTACCAAACCGTTTGACACTGACATTCTGCTGGCCAAGATAAGGGCTATACTTGCACGGCGGGAATTCCAGAGCGGTACCAGGGATATATTTGAAATCGGAAAGTTTGTCTTTAACTCAAAGCTCAGGACACTGACAATAGGGGACGATGAAAAGAAGCTTTCCCCGAAAGAAGCTCAGCTTCTCGAGCTGCTGGCTATAAACCCGAATACACTTATAAGCAGGGAGATGGCGCTTAAAAAGATCTGGGGAAATGATGATTATTTCACGGCCCGCAGCATGGATGTCTATGTCACCAAGCTGAGAAAATACCTCTCAGATGATCCGAATCTGAATATTAAAAATATACATGGCGCCGGATTTCAGCTGATAGTCAGCGCGGATTGAGTTTCAGGTTGTTTCTGTTAAACTGCAAAGGAAGCAGTTCACCTCCTTTTTCAATTATCTGTATTTTATCTTTGCCGCTCAGAAGGATCCTTATGTTCTTCCCGCTTCTGTATTCTTCCTCGGCAATGACCTGCCTGCAATTGCCGCATGGAGAAACAGGTCCGGCATCCATTCCGTCGGCAGTTGCAGCTGCAATAGCCAATGCCACGGGTATATCATCCGGATGATTTGCAGAAGCGTTAGAGAGGGCATTTCTCTCGGCACAGATACCCGAAGGAAATGCAGCATTTTCGACATTCGTCCCAACCACTATTTTCCCGCTGTTCAGTCTTACTGCCGCACCGACCAGAAATCCGGAGTAAGGAGCATACGCTTTCAGTGCAGCGTCGCGTGCTGTTAAAATAAGCTCCCGGTCATCAGGATTCAGGTCTTCAGGCCTGTTGTACTCTTCGTAAATAAACGGGATATTTATTGCTTTTGCCATCAAGAGCCTGTTGATAATATATCACAAATTTAGTAAAAAAGCTCAGAGTCCTCCTGTATGATGAAAGAATGGTACCAGTAATAATCCACACTTCAGTTCGTTATTACTGGAGATGTAACCTTTTGCTTTACTGTTGAAGATTTTTTATTCTTTGCTTACTTTTGCCGTAAACCGGACCGACATGCAGAGATCCTGTATTCTTCCTTCTTTCCTGGTGGTGATGAGCATTTTGATGTCGTGCAGATCAACCAGACCGGTAGTCTCATCTTCAGGTCCGGGTCTCAGTGCACAGGATTATATTGCAAAATACAGTGATCTGGCTGTCAGAGAGATGAAGCGGACAGGCGTGCCGGCAAGCATTACTCTTGCTCAGGGGATGATTGAGTCAGATTATGGAAACAGCACACTTGCCCGTACAGGTAATAATCATTTCGGTATCAAATGTCACAACGACTGGAAAGGTCCCACCGTGCGGCACAATGATGACAGGCGCAATGAGTGTTTCAGAAAATATTCCACACCTGAGGATTCGTTCTATGATCATTCCGATTTTCTCAGATCCGGTTCACGGTACAGTTTCCTTTTTGACCTTCCGTCTGCTGATTATAAAGCCTGGGCAAAAGGACTAAAGAAAGCCGGATATGCAACTGATCCGCAATATGCAAATATGCTTATAAGGAAAATTGAGGAGAATGATCTTCATGCATTCGACAGAGGATATACAGCTTCCGGGAAGCTGGCGCAGCAGCCGGCATCTGAAAGCATACCTCCGGTCAAAAAGCCGGTTAACGAAAACACATCAGCTGCAGTACCTGTAATCAATGATAATTTTACTGTAGTTGCACGTGTACAGAGAGTTATGGAAAACAATAAGTTACAGTATATCATAGTCAGGGATGGTGAGACAAAGGAAAAGATTGACTCTGAATTCCAGCTGCTGAAATGGGAGCTCTCAAGGTACAATGAGCTTGGCAGTGATTTCCGGCCTGTCACGGGGCAGATACTTTACCTCCAGCCCAAGAGGGAAAAAGCCGAGCAGGGTAAAGAGCATCATATTGTTGCCGAAGGAGATACTATGTATTCAATTTCACAGAAATATGGCATGAAGCTCAGAAGCCTGCAGGAGCTCAACAGGCTGGCGGAAGGTCAGGAACCTCAGCCTGGCGACAAACTATGGTTAAGAAGTCAGAAACCGGCTAATTGACGGCAACAGAGTAATTATTTATTCTGTAGCCCCTCAGAAATTCATCGACATACATCCTTTTTTTACCCTCAAGCTGGATATTTAACACATCGACGGCTCCGTTCAGGCATGCCACTTTTAAGAAGCTCTTTCCGTCCGATATGATTGATCCCGGTTTCAGTTTGCGGGATGTCATAACAGGCTGGCTTTCGAGAACTTTGAATGTAATTGTCTCAGCACCTTTTTTCAGGAAGGATTTCGCACCCGGATATGGAGCAAGGCCCCTTATCTGATTATGGATTTTTACAGCATCGTTGTTCCAGTCGATGATGCAGTCGGCGGGAAGAATTTTCGGTGCAGTCTTTATTATATCTCCGGGCTTCATGAAATCCGATTGCAGCCGAGGTTCTAGCCTCTTCTCCGCCAGGGCAGATATTGTATCTGTTACCAGCCTGGCGCCATATTTCATCAGCCTGTCATGCAGATCTCCTGCATTCTCAAACGAAAATATAGGTATCACCTGTCTGAGAAGTATCCGGCCGGTATCAATTTTATCATCAATCAGAAAAGTAGTAACACCTGTCACACTCTCGCCGTTCATTATTGCACGGTTTATCGGTGCAGCGCCGCGGTAATCAGGAAGAAGTGATGCGTGCAGGTTTATTGTACCCATTGGAGGCATTTTCCAGACGACTTCCGGCAGCATCCTGAAGGCGACAACAATAAAGATATCTGCTTTCAGATTTTGGAGGCTCCTGATGAAATCCTCATCTTTAAGGTTTTCAGGCTGCATAACCGGGATTGTATGGAATTCTGCAAATTCCCCGACCGCGGATTTTGTGATCTTTTTCCCTCTTCCCGCCGGTTTGTCTGGTGCTGTTACCACTCCCACCACATTTAATCCGTTCATAAGCAGTGATCCGAGTGTAGCCACAGCGAACTCAGGTGTGCCCATGAATACTATCCTGAGGTTTTTCATCACTGTTATCTCCTAATCTTTCACAACATGTTTAAAACATGTAAGGTCATGACCCATCTTACTGGCTTTTGTTTCGAGATAGAATTTATTATGCGGATTTGACTCTATGACAAGAGGGATTGTCTCGACGATCTTTATCCCGTAGCCTTCCAGTCCTGCCCGTTTTACCGGATTGTTTGATATCAGCCTGACTTTCCCCAAACCAAGTTCCCTCATAATGCTTGCACCTACTCCATAATCCCTTTCATCTTCACCGAAGCCGAGTTTAAGATTAGCCTGGACAGTATCCATCCCCTCATCCTGCAGCCGGTAGGCTTTTATCTTATTCAGAAGACCGATACCCCGTCCTTCCTGGCTCAGGTAAATAATAACCCCTTTGCCTTCAGTCTCGACCATTTCCATTGCCCTGTGAAGCTGTGCGCCGCAGTCACACCTGAGGGAACCGAAAATATCACCGGTAAAACAGGATGAATGTACTCTCACGAGCACCGGTTCATCCTTTGTCCAGTTACCCTTTACCAGTGCACCGTGCTCCAGTCCGTTGCTTGTCTGTCTGAATGCTATGAATTCAAATATTCCTCTTTCTGTAGGCAGCCTGACCCTGTCGCCTTTTTCAATTATTGAGTCCCGTTCGAGCTTATATTTTATAAGGTCGGATATTGTTATTATTTTGATATTGAACTTCTTTCTCAGCTTTACCAGGTCGGGCAGACGCGCCATTGATCCGTCATCATTCATTATTTCAACCAGAGCTCCGCCGGGCATAAGGCCGGCAAACCGCGTCAGGTCGACCACAGCCTCAGTATGACCTGCTCTCCGAAGTACTCCCTTCTCCTTTGCCTTAAGCGGGAAGATATGACCAGGCCTGCCAAGATCAGAGGGTTTTGTAGCCGGATCAACCAGTGCTTTAATAGTCAGGGCTCTGTCCTTTGCCGATACCCCTGTTGTGGTTTCCGTTGTTTTCAGGTCGACAGAGACCGTGAATTGGGTTTCATGGATCGAGGTATTTGTTCCTACCATCAGGTGCAGATCGAGTTCCTCGCACCTTTCCTCAGGTAATGCCACGCAGATCAGTCCGCGTCCATGCTTTGCCATAAAGTTAACCAGCTCGGGTGTGATAAGTTCAGCTGAGCAAATGAAATCCCCTTCATTCTCACGATCTTCATCATCAACAACAATAAGAAGCTTCCCGTTCCTTATATCCTCAACAGCCTCCTCGATCGTATTAAGCTTTATTTTACTCATTCCGAAATGATTTTATTTTCCTTGTTCTTGCCTTTTCCCGTCACATAAAGTCTGTACAGATAATCTTTTATTCTGCGGAAAAACGCAACATATGTATCGACATTCAGTATCACCGAATCGGTCGATGCCTTGTAAGTCAGAAATATGCCGACCGGCAGCAGTATATATGATGCCGCCCACATTCCTGCAAAAGCGCTGACCAGGTTCTCTTCAACAAGTTTCTCTGCCGAAAGCGATATCACATACCATATAACAAAGAAAAAGACAGATATCACGGCAGGTGTTCCTAGCCCTCCTTTTCTAATAATTGAGCCGAGCGGTGCCCCGATGAAAAAGAATACCAGGCAGGCAAATGGTAATGTCAGCTTCTTGTTCCAGTCAACTTCGTACCTTTTCATCTTCCTTATCTCGTATTTTGTGGTCTCAATCTTTGATGTAAGGAAGTTAGATGCATCTTTAAGATTCTCGACAGCGGTTGTAAGAACTGTCCGTTTTTCATAAACATTGAGGGAGTCAAAAAGGGCATCCTTATCAAATGCCGGCATTCTCCCCGGCATTTCCGAAGCGTCGGCCTGAACGCCTGCAGCTGACTGAAAGTTACGCTGGAGGTAGATTTTTGATCCGTTGAATTCC
>JADDYF010000372.1 GCA_015712185.1 Bacteroidales bacterium | reverse complement strand
CCGTAATACCATAAACGGGGGATTTGCAAACGGATGCAATCTTGGTGCCGGAAAGGCAGCCGGACAGTTCCTTCTGTTTCTGAATCCCGATACAGTTGTTGAAGAGGCTGCGGCTGAGAAGCTGATCAATGCGGCCAGGTCTGATCATCAGCATTATATCCTGTCATGCAGGCAGGTTCGGGAGGATGGCAGGGAGAACAGGGTGACAGGCAAATTCCCGGAACTGTGGAATTTCACAGGATTCCTGAGGAGTATATCGGGAACGGGAAAGATAGAACGTTCCGCAAAGGACAACATCTTCTACCCTGACTGGGTTTCAGGATCCGTAATGCTGATACGCAGGGAAATATTCTTTAAGCTCACCGGATTTGATGAAGATTTCTGGATGTACTCGGAGGACGTTGATCTGTGCCGCCAGGCAAGAGACATGGGTGGTAAAGTTGTTTTATGCGGGGAGATTGTGGTGGAACATAATCACGGGGGAAGCTCAAGGACAAATTTAATCACTGCCTCATTGACGAAATGTGAAGTTCTGATATCGAGGCATGTATATATTCATAAACATAAAAAGGGAGCTGAAAGATTGATCTTCCAGTCTTTAATGGTAATTAATAATCTTATCACAGGATTGGTTACGGCGTTTATTGGTATAATCCTGTTTTTTGTCCCCGGGGTCCTTGTGCGGAGTCTTGTATTTCTGAGGTTATTAAGGTATTATTCAAGCGCACTTTACAGGCATTCATGGTTGAGTCCCCGGTCAGTCAGCCTGAATAAATCACACGGAATGAAATCTGTCAGCCATCTTCAGTGAAGAATATACCCGTCCTGCTTCTTTTAAAAAGTGTTAAAAATATTTAATTAATCAATATTTCAGGAAATTATCTGAAATCTCTGCAGAATTATATTAGCATATTTGCGTTCGGTTTTAGAACCCTGAATCCTTCTGAGAAAAGATCAGATACTTTAATATTTAGAAAATCAACGGTCATGATAAGAAATAAACCTGCAATCCTAATTCTTATTTTCCTTTTTGGTCAGCTGTCATCATCAGCTTTTGGCCAGGACGAACAAAATCTTTCCGATACTATCAGAAAGTATGCGGTTAAGATTTTTCTCGACTGCCGTGATTGTGATATGAACTATACCAGGCAGGAGATCCCTTTTATAAATTATGTCAGGGATGTTCGAGAAGCTCAGGTATTTATTCTGGTCACTCAGCAGAATGCCGCGAGCGGCGGGAGCCAGTTTACTTATACATTTCACGGTCAGGGAGAGTTCAAAGGAATGGATGATACACTTTCTTATACCAGCAGTCCCGACCAGACAAGCACGATTATCCGTGAAAAAAGGACCAGGCTGCTAAAGATGGGACTTATGAGATATGTAGCCAGAACTCCTCTTATCAACGAAATTGAGATCCAGCATAATGAAGATCTGGAATCGGAGGAGGTAATTGACCGGTGGAATTACTGGGTATTTGAACTCTCCACAGAACCTGATTTTCAATCGGAAGAGACCAACAAGGAACTGGATTTGCGGAACTCTATTAATATATCGAAAGTCACTCCGGGCATAAAAATGGAATTTGAGCTGGACCACTTTTACAACCGGGAAAAATTTATTGAAAATGCAAATACCGATTCTTCAAGTACAAATACATATGTGACAAGCGCGGCAAGCATGGATAACCTGGTTGTGAAAAGTCTCGGAGAACACTGGTCTGCCGGCATGATTTGGAGGTTAGGCACTTCAACCCGTGAGAATTATGGTTTCCGGACTGAGATTCTTCCATCCGTGGAGTACGATATTTACCCGTATTCTGAAGCTACCCACAGACAATTAAGGATTCTGTATAGTGCAGGTTATCAGCATAATAATTATATTGATACTACTGTTTATAACAAGACGAAAGAGAACCTCGGGCTGCAGATGCTGAATGTCGCTTTCCAGGTACAGAAGAAGTGGGGATCGATTAACCTTCTCCTGACAGGGTCCAATTATTTTCATGACTTTTCAAAGAACAGGGTGGAGCTGAACTCTTCAGTCAACATCAGGATTTTCAAAGGGCTGTCGCTGAGGATCAACGGAGGTGTGGCACATATCAACGACCAGCTCAACCTGAAGAAAGGAGACATTTCGGAAGCCGAAAGATTACTTCGTTTGAGAGAACTTGCCACCCGTTACAGAATTGAAGGGGGAATTGAAATAACCTATACATTCGGATCGATTTACAGCAATGTTGTCAATCCAAGGTTTAATTCGAGCAACTTCCATTATGATTAAACTGAGAAGGCATTACAACAGCCTTCCTTTTTAATTTTACTGATGAATTCTTCTTTACAGGACCTATAGCAGGGTAAGGTTATAAAACCACATAATGGAAAGTGGTAAATTAACCTTACAAGTCACCCTCTTTCCTTATTATTAGTATTTTTATGATTTAAACCCAACCCCAGCATGATTGATATCGATTTAAATCGTGATCCGGTTGATTTTTCCGGTAAGCTTCAAAGGTTCTGGGAACTCTCGGGGCAAAAGATCCGGCTTATTGAAAAATATTATAATGAAGCTAATGGTTCTCCGGTATTCACTTTAGACGGAAAGTATTCCACACGCGGATGGACCGAGTGGACACAGGGATTTCAATATGGTTCATCGGTGCTCCAGTTTGACGCAACCGGCGATGAACAGCTGCTGCTGGATGCAAAAGAAAATATCCTGAACAGGATGACCCCCCATATCAGCCACCTCGGCGTGCACGATCATGGCTTTAACAATGTCAGTACATATGGAAATCTTTTACGCCTGATGAATGAAGGCAAGATGCCATTTAACGAATGGGAGAAGAACCTTTATGAGCTGGCCCTTAAAATCTCGGGAGCTGTTCAGGCAGCAAGGTGGACAACCATTAAGACAGGAGGCTTCATCCATTCCTTCAACGGACCGCATTCTTTGTTTGTCGACACAATAAGGTCGTGCCGTTCGTTGATCCTCAGTCACCGACTTGGGCATATTCTGCAGGGTGAAGGGGATATCAGGATAAGTTTGCTTGAACGCGCTCTTGAGCATATAAAGGCAACAGCAACATATTCCATATTTTATGGTGAAGGGCGTGATAATTATGACGTTCCTGGCCGGACTGCACATGAATGCATCTTCAATATTAAAGATGGCAGCTTCCGGTGTCCGGGCTCGCAGCAGGGATATTCGGCCTTTACAACATGGACAAGAGGTCTCGCCTGGGCGGTTTGCGGATTTGCTGAACAGCTGGAATGGCTGGAGATGGCAGATGAAAATGAAGTTGCTCATTTCGGGGGGAAAGAAACGCTGACACGTTTAATGCTGAAAGCAGCGGAAGCTGTATGTCAGTATTATATCGAAAGTACTCCTGCAGATGGAATTCCTTACTGGGATACAGGTGCTCCCGGACTTGCCATGCTTGGTGATTACCTTGCAAAACCTGCAGATCCATATAATGATTTTGAACCGGTCGACAGCTCGGCTGCAGCCATTGCATCGCAGGGATTGCTCAGACTGGGAAGATATTTGTCGGGAAAAGGAGAAGCAGATGAAGGAAACCGTTACTGGCAGGCAGGACTGAAAGTGCTGGACACATTACTTGGTGAACCTTATTTAAGTACTGATGCAAATCACCAGGGACTGCTTCTTCATTCCGTTTATCACCGGCCGAATGGCTGGGATCATATCAGGAAAGGGAACAGGGTTCCAAACGGTGAATCAAGCATGTGGGGCGACTACCATTTAAGGGAAGTATGCCTCTATCTCAGCAGGATCATCAACAAACAGAACTATTATACTTATTTCAATTACATTGGATGAATACGGTACCGTTAAATGACCTAACAAGGTTGTGTATCCATACGATAACAACGAAGCCATGGAGTATTGAAGAGGCTGCAAAAAATTTTTCGGCTAGCGGGGTAAAAGGAATTACTGTATGGCGTGATGCCCTCTCGGGCAGAAACATAAAGCGTACCGGCGAGATGTTGCGTCAACATAACCTGTCTGTTGTATCCCTTTGCAGAGGAGGCTTTTTTGCCTGGAGGGAACCGGCAAAACGTCAGGCAGCTATTGACGATAACAGACGGGCGGTTGATGAGGCCTTCGAACTGGGAACAAACCTGATAGTCCTTGTTTGTGGAGCTGATCCGGCACAATCACTCGAAGACTCGAGGAAGCAGATCCAGGAGGGCATTTCACTGGTGCTCCCGCTCGCTGAAAGCGCCGGGATAAAACTGGCAATAGAACCCCTGCATCCGATGTATGCCGATACACGGTCTGCCATCAATACGCTTACTCAGGCCAACACCATGGCTGAAGCCCTGAATTCACCCTGGACAGGTGTGGCTGTAGATGTTTACCACGTGTGGTGGGATCCCGATCTGGAAAATGAAATTAAACGTTGCGGGAGGAACAACAACCTTTTTGCATTTCATGTATCGGACTGGAAATCACCCACACTCGATTTGCTGAATGATCGCGGGTTGATGGGAGAGGGTTGTATACCTTTAAAAATGATCCGGTCCTTTGTCGAAGCAGCCGGATTCCAGGGATTCATTGAAGTGGAAATATTTTCAAATGAATACTGGAAGCTGGATCAGTCCGAATTTTTAAAAAAAATTATATCAGCATTTAAGACCTATGTATAAAAACAACATGAAATGAGACAACATAAGGTTGGAATTATAATGAACGGGGTGACTGGCCGTATGGGTACCAACCAGCACCTGATCCGTTCAATCTGTGAAATAATGAAACAGGGAGGTGTCAGGGTAAGCTCCGGAGAATCAATCATGCCCGAACCGACTCTTATTGGCCGTGATATGAACAAGCTGAGAAAACTCTCCGATCTGACCGGCATCACCAGGATGAGTACAGATCTGGATGAAGAGCTGAAGGCGCCGGGGAACAGCATCTACTTTGATGCTCAGGCTACCGGGGTCAGGGCCGAATCGGTCAGGAAGGCCATCAAAGCGGGGAAGCATATATACTGTGAAAAGCCGGCTGCTGCTAATACGGCGGACGCGCTGGAACTGTATGAATTATGCAGGAAATCGGGACTGAAGAACGGAGTTGTACAGGACAAGCTCTGGCTTCCGGGGATTATCAAGCTTAAACGCCTTATCCAGCAGGACTTTTTTGGGAAAATACTCTCGGTAAGAGGAGAATTTGGGTATTGGGTGTTTGAAGGTCACACTATCCCGGCACAGAGGCCTTCGTGGAATTACCGGAAGGAAGACAACGGAGGGATAATAAGCGATATGCTATGCCACTGGAGATATGTCCTGGATAATATTTTCGGAAAAGTCAGGGCTGTCTCATGCATTGGAGCAACACATATTAATGAAAGGGTTGATGAAAGGGGTATGCCCTACAAATGCACAGCTGAGGATGCGGCTTATGCCACTTTCGAGCTGGAGAACGGTATAATAGCACATTTCAATTCTTCCTGGGCTGTCAGGGTCAGGCGCGATGATCTTCTTACGCTGCAGGTGGATGGCACAAACGGTTCTGCTGTTGCAGGGCTCAGGGAATGCTATATTCAGCACTACGCCAACACACCGAAGCCGGTCTGGAATCCTGATGTGCTGCAGACAATTGATTTCTTCGGAGGGTGGTCGAAGATCCCTGAGCAGGAGACGTATGAGAATGCATTCAAGGCTCAGTGGGAATTGTTTCTAAGGCACATTGTAAAAGACGAGGAGTTCCCGTGGAGCCTGTATGAAGGGGCCAAAGGGGTGCAACTGGCCGAGAAGGGGCTGGAAAGCTGGAAGAAACGTTGCTGGATTGAGCTTCCCGAATTGGTAATATAACCTGTTTGCAAATTCATCCGAATTATTACCTTTACCGCCGTATTCCTGTAACCTGATAAAAATACTTGGGATGAATAATAAACCTGTTGCAGTCATAACAGGCGCCAGCAGGGGGATTGGCAGGGCAGTGGCAATATCCCTGGCATGTGAAGGATTCGATATTGCAGCGATTGCACGGTCAACTGACAGCGAGGGTATGGAGATCCTTGGTCCGGAGGTTGAGAAAAGAGGTACGGAATTTTTTCCGATAGGTCTCGATATTTCATGTACAGGGTGTCAGAAAGAGGTCGTGTCAAATATCCTAGAAAGATATGGAAGGATTGATATTCTTGTCAACAATGCCGGTGTTGCGCCTCTTCAGAGGAATGATCTCCTTGAAATGTCGGAGGAGAGCTATGACCGAGTGATGAATATCAACCTGAAGGGGCCTTTTTTCTTTGCCCAGAAAATTGCCCGCGAAATGATCTGGCTGAAGGATCAGATCAAAGTTTACAAGCCGGTAATAGTATTTATAACTTCAGTGTCGGCTACGCTGTCCTCTACCAACAGGGCTGAGTACTGTATATCAAAAGCAGGACTGAGCATGGCTTCGACTCTTTTTGCTGACAGGCTTTCTAATGAAGGCATCCTCATTTTTGAAGTCCGGCCGGGGATAGTCAGCACTGATATGACCGCCAAAGTCAAGAACAAATACGATAAACTGATAGCTGAGGGTCTGGTTCCGCAGAGAAGATGGGGCTTACCTGAGGATGTCGGAAAGGCAGTTGCCTCGATTGCCCGCGGTGACTGGGACTTCTCAACCGGGATGGTATTCGAGATAAGCGGTGGGCTTAATATCCATAAACTGTAATTATCCATTGATACATGACTAATGATACTTCTCTTGATGGTGACAGGCAGAGGCTTGTCTACCAGGGATTCTTAGTCCCGTTTATCCTCGTCACCAGCTTGTTTTTCCTTTGGGGTTTTGCTCACGGCTGTCTTGATGTTCTCAACAAACATTTCCAGGAATTGCTGAGTATGTCGAAGGCAAAATCGGCATTTGTCCAGTTTGTCTTTTATGGCGGTTATTTTTTCATGGCTCTTCCTGCAGGATTGCTGATGGAAAAAGTCGGATATAAAAAAGGCATTATCTTTGGATTGCTCCTGTTTGCGGGAGGGGCTTTTCTGATGTTTCCTGCAACCATCATCCAAACCTTCGGAAGCTTTTTATTCTGTCTTTTTATTATAGCCTGTGGCCTTACCTGTCTTGAAACGGCAGCCAATCCCTATACAACTGTTCTTGGACCGCCGCAATTCGGGGAGAGAAGGATAAATTTCTCACAATCATTCAACGGTCTTGGCTGGGTTGTGGGGCCTCTTGTGGGAGGTATGCTGATATTTTCCGACAATGGCGGTGAAGCTGCCAATAAATTTTCCTCAATTGCACTTCCCTATATGCTTATAGGCACTCTGGTTCTCATAGTTGCAATCCTGTTCTGGCGTGTCACTTTTCCTCCTGTCAGGGAGGAAACGCAATACAATGAAAATAATCCGGAAAAATCAGGCGGAAGCCTGAAAGATCTCCTGAAATATCCCCATTTTGTGCTTGCAGTGGTTGCCCAGTTCCTCTACGTTGCCGCACAAACAGGGATTAACAGCTTCTTTATCAATTATGTCACTGAGGAAATACCATCCGTCTCGAATCAGCAGGCTGCCCTGATCCTTGGGATCGGCGGATTCGGATTATTCTGGCTGGGCAGGTTTACGGGCAGTACATTATTCATGCGGATAGTAGCTCCAAACAGGCTTCTGGCATTCTATGCGATTGTTAATGTATTAACAATGAGTGTAGTAGTTGCCGGGCTGGGCTGGATATCGGTCGTTGCGCTCTTCTCCACCTATTTCTTTGAGTCGGTTATGTTCCCCACGATCTTTGCTCTCGGCATAAAGGAGCTGGGTCCCCTGACCAAAAAAGCGTCATCCCTGCTGGTAATGTCGATTGTCGGGGGTGCGCTTATACCCGTATTGATGGGGCGAATTGCCGATATTTCAACAATGGCCCTTGGCTTTATTATTCCACTGGTCTGTTTCGTATTTATTGTATACTACGGACTACGTGGTTATAAAGTAAGAACCGCTGTCAGGTGATCTTCACTGCTGATCCCGATACTCTTAATATGTGGTCTGGCCTTTAAAGACTCTTGAACCATTAAGAGTTTTGATGCGTCCGTTCCAGGTAAGGCTGCCCCGTCCCAAACCTGTAATTATTGCAGAAGCATTATTATCAGCATTTACGGTCAGAAAAACATCATAGTGTCCGATGTTCGAAAGCAAGCTGAAACGTAATGTATGGTATAACCTTTTAGCATCTCTGTTAAGTTCCCACGAGCCAATATTGCCTTCAGCTGTAACGCCTCCGACACCATTATATCCCATGCTCATATTCGAACCGGTCTGTAAGACACCGTTTGATTTATTCACCATAATGAAATTCAGGTTTGAACTGACAGGAACTCTGTCGCCGTAGTTATTCTGTAAGAAATCTGCTTCAAGCACAAAACTCCTTGCTTTCAGAAGCGTATCAAGTGCATAAAAGTTTGCGGTCAGCTGCGCTTTCCGAACTTCCTTCTTCTCCTTACGGTCAAGTTTAACTGCCTGTGCATTACTCATTGAGAAGGTGCCCAGGAACAGAGCTGCCATAAAGAGACTCAATACTATATTTAATCTGTTTGTTTTCATAATATACCCTCTTTATCCTGTTAAAATAACTCAAAATACATGCCATATAAATATTTTAAGCCAGACTGACATAAAAATTTAATATGATGCTGATATATGAAAAGACAGGGTGGGCCTTTCCCTCTGGTTCAACAAACGACTGATGTAATAAAAATAATCAAACAATTAATGTAACTTGCTTGTTTACATATGACAACAAGCATTATTGGCGTACCATATGGATTACAGGAATGAGCACGATTCGCTTGGAGATGTAAAAATCCCGCAATCAAAATACTGGGGAGCACAAACTGAACGCTCGAGAAATAATTTCAGGATAGGACCGGAGGCAAGTATGCCTGAGGAGATCATAAAAGCATTCGGATATATTAAAAAAGCGGCAGCCCTCACAAATTTTGAGCTGGGTGTCCTTCCCTCCGATAAAAAGGATATGATTGTGGGAGTCTGCGACGAGATCATTGAAGGTAAGCTCAACGACCAGTTCCCTTTAGTAATATGGCAGACAGGCTCAGGGACTCATACCAATATGAATGCAAACGAGGTTATTGTAAACCGCGCACATGTCAGAAATGGCGGTGCCCTTACTGACAGGGAAAGGAAGCTCCATCCCAATGATGATGTAAACAAATCGCAATCGTCGAATGATACTTTTCCTGCAGCCATGCATATCGCGGCTTATAAGATTATCGAAGAGGTAACCTTTCCCGGAATGCAGAAACTGCGTGATGCATTTGCATTTAAAGCTGAAGAATTCCGGGATATCGTAAAAGTCGGCAGGACACACCTGATGGATGCCGTTCCTCTTACTCTCGGTCAGGAATTCTCGGGATATGTTCACCAGATTGACAATGGTATCAGAGTTATACGCAATGCCCTGAAAATGATCAGGGAACTTGCCCTCGGTGGTTCTGCTGTCGGTACCGGGCTGAATACTCCTGTGGGATATCCCGAACTTGTGGCAAAGAATATTACTCAGCTGACCCATCTCCCATTCATAACAGCACCGAATAAGTTTGAATCCCTTGCATCAAATGATGCGATGGTCGAGCTCAGTTCTGCCCTTAAGCGGTCGGCAGTTTCCCTTATGAAGATCGCTAATGATATACGTCTTCTCAGTTCGGGACCACGCTGCGGAATAGGTGAGCTGATAATCCCCGAAAATGAACCGGGTTCATCCATCATGCCGGGGAAGACTAATCCGACCCAGGTGGAAGCTCTTACAATGGTTTGTTCACAGGTTATAGGAAATGATGTTGCAGTTTCTGTTGGCGGTTCCAACGGCCAGCTGGAACTAAATGTTTATAAGCCGCTTATCGCTGCCAATGTTCTCCAGAGTGCACGTCTGCTTGGAGATGCCTGCTCCTCGTTCAGCATGCATTGCATTACAGGCATAAAGCCGAACCTCGAAGTGATTAAATCCAACCTTGAGAAATCACTCATGCTTGTGACAGCGTTACTTCCCCATATAGGCTATGATAATTGTGCGAGGATAGCACAAAAAGCGTTGAATGAAAACATAACATTACGGAAAGCCGCTCTCGAACTCGGACTGGTAAAAGGCGAAGAGTATGACCGGTGGGTGAAACCCGAAAAGATGACAGGCCCTTCGCCCGGTTCTTCAGGCAGGAAATAAAGATAGTTCCGGCGGTTATTATTAATACCCGAACCTGTCAGACAATGAATCATGGAAACACT
>JADDYF010000358.1 GCA_015712185.1 Bacteroidales bacterium | reverse complement strand
GAGGGGGATTACATTCGGTGATCCCTGGGGGAAGAACCAGCATCCCGAAAAACTCCCTTATTCGTTTCACTCATAAGGGTTTTTTATTCCTGTCATTCCTCACTCAGGCAAGCCTGGCTCGTTCTGACCGGAATAAAAACTCCCTCAGCAAGCCGAGGGAGTTTTTCGGGATGCGGAGAGAGGGGGATTCGAACCCCCGGTACAGTTTCCCATACGGCAGTTTAGCAAACTGCTGGTTTAAGCCACTCACCCATCTCTCCAGTATAATTTCACTTTGGTGCCACCTTTGTCCGCCGTAGCTTCAGCGAAGGCGGATCACCCATCTCTCCAAATCAATATTAACTTATATGCACCCTCGTCCGCCGTAGCTTCAGCGAAGGTGGATCACCCATCTCTCCAGATCATGGAATCGTTCAATCATGCAATCTTTCCGTTTCTTCCGGAGCGCGACAAAAATAGAAAAACATGAATTAAGAGCAAAATAATTAATTACTTATTTAGCCCCTTGAACAAATCAATCAACTTCCTGAAATTTTCGAGACTCTCTTCATCAAAATCGGCGATCCTGATCCTTCCTGCTTTAACTTCTGTCAGGAAACGCGAGTAGACGAAATTCCTCGGGACCTCTTTTTCCCTCACATATACCGAATTGGAAACAGTTATCCCCTCACGCGCTTTCAGTATATGGTTCTTAAAATCGAGAGTTGATAACAAATCCTCGGAGTTGCCGAAAGATCCGGGCATCTTTACAATCATACTTGATCCTCCCCGTTCTGTCTTGAAGATGGTTCCTTTAAGCACCTCTCCTATCCTCTTTTCTTCTTCATTTTCAAAAAGCAGCACAGCAAATTCCATTCCCCAGCCCAGCATTATGTTGCACATCAGGGGTATCGATGAGACGTTTGTTGAAGGAACAACGGTTATTTTCCCCTTGAAGCCCATTAGGTAAATTATCGCACTGAGGATATAGAATGAACCTGTATCATTTACGATCAGGTTGAATTTCTTTGTCGAGAATCCTTCACCGGATACCGGATTGCCAAGGATGCTCTGAAGAGGAGTAAGAGTATCGGGTGATGCAGCCGAGAGCCTCAGCGGATCGAGGATCTTGGTCGTACTTCTCATGCTGTCGAGATCATCCCTCTGTACTGCAAGGACGCGGTGTATTTTATTGATTTCCACCAGGTGCGGCGAGTGGGTCGTATAAATGATCTGGATTTTGTCCTTTATATCCTCAAAAACCTTCAGGACGTCCTCCTGAGCCCGGGCATGAAGGCTTACACCCGGTTCATCAACCAGAAGAACCATGTGCTTGTTTATATTTGCAGATGCTTTAAGCTCCATATAGAATGAGAGGAACCAGCGGACACCACGACTTCTTTGCTTGGGGTAAAGCCGCTCCCCTTCGTCCTTGATCCAGAACTCAAGATAAGGTTTCCCGGCTTTTTCGCCATATGAGGCACTGTAATGATCAAGCTCAAACTGAATATTTATCTTGTTGTTGCGTCCTATGGACTGCTGCCAGAAATCCTGAAAATTACAGGTAAGCGAATGGTTAAGGTTTTCAATTTTCTGCTTCAGTATCCTGGTTGAGGGCTGCTGAAAAAAGGAATAGTCGAGCTGGGCAATTGACAGGAAATTTCGTGCAGCCTTATAACCTTCAACCTGCTCGTTCCCGGTGACTATATCCTCCATATCGATCCTGTTGGGGAGAAGGCTGCTGAAATCTTCGAACAACTCAACAACCGGGCTGTATTCAAAATATTTTTTCCCGAGTATTTCGCTGTTATACTGCGATTTATATGATTGAATTACCTCATTTACCTTGCCGTTGGCTTCAACTTCATCGAATCCTTCCATGATATAGCCCGACAATGCAATAAACCTGTCCAGCTCTGCTTTTCTCAGGTCTCTTTCATTCCGTGTTTTCCGGTAATCCTCAAGCACATTCTTCCACTCCTCATCATTTCCGTCATCAAGGGGACGCATAAGGAGAGTCATCTTCTGATGTCTTTCTTCAAGCTTCACGGAGAGTTCTGCGAGATGGTTTTCAAGCGTGGTACATTTATCAATAAGATTTCTCCAGTTTTCCCCTATCCTCTTTAAAGGCTGTTTTCTCACCAGTTCCACAAGAATATCCTCCCTCTTCTTCTTAAATACATTCAACTGGTTCTTAAGGGAACTATATTCTGAATCCGGCGGGCTCCCATTACCTGATGACTTCCTGAAAAACAGGAAACCCTTTCGCCTGCCTTCGCTTGCAGGCATCTTCGACCTTATGAAAGACTCCTGCTCCTCTACATGATTGAGAGCTTCCTCAAGCTCACTCACATGATTTAGCTCCTCTTCAAGTTTAATTGTAACATCACCAAGATAAAGCCTCCACGCATTTTCAAGCGAATCGAGATACTGGCTGATCTCACCGCTCACATTGATGACCGATGAAAGATCGGCTATCCACAGCCTTGTAAGCTCAACATGGGAAAGTCCCGACAAAAGCTCCCTCAGTTCAGTTCCGGGATTATCGGTTACCCTCAGAAGCCATCCCTGCGGAATGTTGAAACGGCAGCTGACCTCCGGCAACGACAGGTCGCTGCGCAGGACATCCTCAGAAATGACTCCGGTATAAAATACCTTCAGAGCTTCAAGAACAGATGTCTTCCCCGACTCATTCTGGCCGATAAGGCAGGTTATATTGTCAGGAGACAGGGTCTGCCACCCGGTATCTATAATTGACCTGAAGTTTTTAATCCTGAAAGCCGTGAGCTTCATCATCCCGCAAAAATACTATAATTGAAAACCAAAAATAAGAACATCATCAATCTGCTGGTATGTGCCCTTCCATTCCCTGAATGTATCCTCGAGGTATTCTTTCTGACGTGCAAGGGTCAATCCGGCCATCGTTTCTATGACTTTTTTCAATTGTTTATGCTTGAATTTCTTATCGGTAAGCTCGCTGAACTGGTCTGAAAATCCGTCGGAAAAGAGGTAGTATGTATCACCCGGCATAGTATCTATTATCTGGCAGGTAAAAGAATGTTCCTTCAGCGGCGCCATTCCAATGGTCATTTTATCGGGTTTGTACTCGGTAAGTAATCCGTTCCTCACTCTTATCATTGGCCTGTTTGCCCCTGAGTACTGCAATTTTGCTGAACTGCGGTCGTAAATGCACAGACTGATATCTATGCTGTCTTTTGTTGTGGACCTGTCGCTTGTCTGACGAAGGGCTTTCATCACTTTCTCTCTCATCAGGTTTAATACCCTGTTTGCCTTAGGATCATTCTTTAACTGCATTATCTCATTTAAAAAGCTGATGCCAAGTATGCTGAGGAGCGCTCCGGGAACACCATGACCTGTGCAATCACCTGCTGCAAGGCACAGATACTGCCTGTTGGAATAGGCATAGTAAAAATCCCCGCTGACGATATCCCTCGGGAGGAACAGTACAAAATAATCGTGAAGAAGATTCTTAAGCGTGGCAGAATCAGGCATCAGCGCCTGCTGGATCATACCGGCATATCGCAGACTTGCAAGATGATCATCCATACCCTGACTCAGTATTAGTGAAATATACTCCGAATTTTCATGACTCCTGGCAGTCATAAGCAGACATCTTCAAACGGAAGGCAAATATACATTAATTTAAATATAAAAGAAACTGAAAGAGCACCTTTTAAATCTGTCTTATCTTCAGAAGAACT
>JADDYF010000347.1 GCA_015712185.1 Bacteroidales bacterium | reverse complement strand
TGAATTCTAAAATGCAGGCGATGACCGAACCGGAAGTCTTTATTAAACATAACCACGATATTAATGGATGGGAAGTTCCGGGGGAATTCAATGAATTAACAAGGAATGGCTGGAACGAAGGAGCCTGGATGACAAAACATAACAATCGTTATTACCTTCAGTATTCTGCGCCGGGAACAGAATTTAAAACTTATGCCGACGGTGTTTATACTTCCGATTCTCCGCTGGGTCCGTTTAAATATGAAATATATAGTCCTTTTTCATATAAACCGGGAGGCTTTGCCGGAGGTGCCGGTCACAGCTCGACATTCCAGGACAGATACGGAAATTACTGGCATATTTCAACGATGTCAATTTCTGTTAGACATATGTTCGAACGACGTCTCGGCTTGTTCCCTGCTACCTTCGATAAAGATGGTGTCCTCCGAACATTTACGGTTTTCGGAGATTATCCGGCTATTATGCCTGACCATAAGATCGATTTTGAAAAAGAGAATCTTTTTTCAGGATGGATGCTTCTGTCTTATAAAAAGAATGCGGAAGCATCATCCGCCATGGATAATTACCCGGTTAATAATGCCTTTGATGAAGATATAAGAACCTGGTGGTCAGCCAGTACCGGGAATGAGGGGGAATGGTTGAGCGTTGAGCTGGATGATAATTCAACTGTGAATGCGATACAGGTAAACTTTGCTGACAACGAATCAAAGCTTAAACCTGACAGCAAGGACATTTATTATTGTTATAGGATCTTAGCGTCAAACAACGGGAAATCATGGAAGATGATCGTTGATAAAAGCATTAATACCAGAGATGCATGTCATGATTATATCGAAATGGAAAAGCCTCTTAAGGTAAAATATATAAAAATTGAAAATGTAAGAGTGCCCGATGGAAAATTCTCAATATATGATCTGAGGATTTTCGGCAGGAGGGAAGGTGCGGTTCCTGCAATTGTTAACAATTTCACAATAGAATTTAATGAAAGCGATTCAAGAAAAGCCAGGATAGAATGGCCAAAGGATAGTAATGCCACAGGTCATATTGTAAACTATGGAACCGATCCTGATAAGTTATATACGTCTGTAATGGTTTACGATACAAATACTCTGATGCTTACAGGATTAAATAAAGATGTAGCCTATTATTTCAGTATAGATTCCTTTAACGAATCCGGAATTACAAAGGGTACAAAAATTTTAAGCAAGTAATTAACTTAACTTATAAAGATTAATTCTATTTTTTCCTTATCTCAATTACATCTCCCTGGTGCGTTGAGATATCATATTCAAAGACCTTTCTTACTGCAAATTGTGATAAGGTTGCTTCAGAGCTTATCAAGGGATTAGCTATTTCTGGAGTTTTAAAGAATGGATTGGAATTTACTCCCCTGACCTCTGTAAGCCTTTTTCCTTTCAGTGGGACATAAGACCGCACCCTGCAGTTACCTCCAAGCAGTGATCTGATCTCTGCCATTTTGATTTCCCCGTCCTCCCAAACCATATCAACTTCAAAACCACCTCTGGCCTTTAATCCGGACACCGATCCTTTTTTCCATTCACCGGGAAGAGCAGGAAGAAGATGGATTGCTCCATCATGGCTTTGGAGGAGCATTTCAGCGATACCGGAAGAGCAGCCGAAATTACCGTCAATCTGGAAAGGAGGGTGGGCATCGAAAAGATTCGGATATGTCCCGCCCCTCTGTCTTCCGTCAGGCTGGATGGACGGTGTCAGCTGGTCTGTGATAAGCTTGTATGCATGATCACCATCAAGAAGGCGGGCCCACAGGTTAACTTTCCAGCCCATTGACCAGCCTGTTGATTCGTCACCTCTGGCAACAAGAGATGTTTTTGCAGCATTAAAAAGCTCCGGAGTTCTGTATGGTGATATCTGATTTGACGGGTACAATCCATACAGATGAGAAACATGTCTGTGATTGTCTTTAGGATTGTCCCAGTCGTACATCCATTCCTGCAGCTGATCCCATCTACCTATTTGCATGGGGGGAAGCCGTTTCAAGGCTGTTTCAAGCCTGTCTGCCAATTCTTTATCAATACTAAGAATTTGTGCTGCTTTAATGGTCCTGGTAAAAAGGTCAAAGACGATCTGATTGTCCATGGTAGTTCCGGCAGAAATTGCTTCCCTCGGATGTGCCGACGGTGTATTTTCGGGAGATAGGGAAGGACTTACCACAAGCCATTTATGTTCAGGATCCTCAACCAGGAAATCGAGGAAAAATAATGAAGCATCCCTTACAACAGGATAGATGGATTTTAAAAACTCTTTATCCCCGTTGAAATCATATTTATCGAAAAGATGCAGTGAGAGCCATGCGCCACCCATTGGCCACTGTCCCCAACTAGCTCCGTCGATGGGGCCTGTAAAGCGCCAGATGTCGGTATTATGATGTGTTACCCAACCCTGTGCGCCGTACATATCCGTTGCTGTTTGCCTGCCTGTTGCAGTAAGGTCCCGGACCATCTGAACCAGCGGTTCATTCATCTCCGTGAGGTTGGTGATCTCTGAAGGCCAGTAATTCATCTCAGTATTGATGTTAATAGTATATTTACTGTCCCATGGAGGGGTAAGCTGGTCGTTCCATATGCCCTGAAGGTTTGCCGGCTGACCACCCGGGCGCGACGAAGAAATCAACAGGTAACGACCGAACTGGAAATATAATGCCACAAGCTGCGGATCATTCCCTTTTGCGAATTGTTCAAGACGAACATCAGTTGGATTGTTAGCCGCATCGGTAGAACCGAGGTCAAGCGTAACTCTTTTAAAATATTTCTGATAATCTGCGATGTGATCTTTGAGAACAAGATCGTAACTTTTTGCAAGAGCTTTCTGAAGACAGGTATTTACACGTTCGTCAGCATTTGCACTTATATCGTTAAAGTTGACAAAATTAGTTGCCATCGATATATATATTGTGGCAATATCGGCTCCGGTAACATTAAGGGCTGTATCCGCTGCAACAACTGTACCACCTGTTGTCAGGATCTTTATTTTGGTTTCAAACTGTAGTAAGTTGCCTTTTACCTTTTCAAAATCATTTGTCTTTCCCGACATGATCAACTCATCATTCCCTAATGTTGCGATGTCAACTTTTGACGGTCTGTCGAGGGTTGATGAAAAACTCACTGAACCGGGTTTACTTGCGGATATCCGGACGATCAGTACCTGGTCAGGGAAAGATGAAAAAACGCATGTTTCAAACTTTACTCCGTCGAGATTATACCGGCTCGAAACCACTGCTTTTGCCAGATCGAGCTCTCGATAATAGTCTGAATAATTTTCATGTCCGGGAAATATCAGTCTCAGGTTGCCCATTGTCTGGTAAGGCATTCCGTTGGAGATCCTGCTGATGAATTTTTGGTTTACAATATCGTGGGCTTCTTTGTATTTACCCTCGAAGATAAGTCTTCTGACCTCCGGCAGCGCTTCCCTGGCATCGGGATTGTCGTTCCTGTAAGGGGATCCTGCCCATACGGTGTTTTCGTTTAGCTGTATAAGCTCACGGCTGGGATCGCCATATACCATTGCACCCAGCCGGCCATTTCCGACAGGAAGTGCTTCGACCCATTG
>JADDYF010000333.1 GCA_015712185.1 Bacteroidales bacterium | reverse complement strand
GTTCTTGTCATGAGTTGAACTATCGATATAATTACCAACCAGAACCATTCCGCCGACATGAGGGTTTATTTCAGTATTCTTCCATACAAGATCCGGATCCTAGCCAACGAAGCTGATCTTTATCTTTGCAGCTGTCTGTCCATAACCATTTGCCATAAAGATATATCCATCGCGGTAAATCGGAGTATGTATAAAATTCGTACCCCGACCAGGATCTGCATTAACAGTACGCATATTAAATTTCCAAAGCAATTTGCCGGAGGCCGCATTTACTCCAAAAATATATGTCGGGTTGAGAGTCACTATAACTTTCTGCCCCTTATCTTCCACGAGCAAAGGATTTACATATTGTCCGCCTTCATTCAATGAGGGAGTCTCCCATACAACATTCCCGTTGTCGGCATTGAATGCAACCATTGCGGCTTTATTACCGCCTGGAGTTATTATAACCTTATTATCAACAACAAGCGGTGATTCAGATATTCCAAATCGCGGAACCACCGCGCCGTAATTCTTATAGTAGTCAACGGTCCACAGGATCTTGCCTGCGGGGGAGACAGCTGAGAGCTCACCTGAGCCGCTAACAACAAATATCTTTCCGCCGGCGAAGGTGGGTGTGCATCTGCTTTCCGGAGAACTCTGTACTTTTGACATTGTCCCGTATTCCACATCCCATTTCTTTTTCCCATCCTGTGTAAATGCGGTGAGCACATCCTTGTCACCTCTGATACCTGTAATATAAATAGCATCAGGCGTTACAGTGGCACTTGAATATCCCATTCCGATGCCTTCCGCTTCCCATATAAGGGCAGGACCCGACGAAGGCCAGGTTTTCAGCAATCCGATTTCATTATAAATACCTGTTCTGCCGGGTCCGCGCCATCCTATCTCCTGAGCATAAATTAAGCCGGTGGTCGCCACCAGGATAGTTGAAAATGTGATTCTTATTAATAATCTCTTCATGATACTTGTTTTTTAAAAATTAAAGTTTTGCAATATAGAAAAATGTAATACGCGAACTGCTTAATGATTGCATCTATATGCAGTCTTTTTTAGAATTGGAGTCATATTTAACAAAATTTAATATTTACTGGAAATTGCAACCTTATTTAAGACGGAAGACAGAAGTTGAGGATCCGCCGGAAGGCGGAGACGAAATCCCGCAAAGCGGTAACTGAAGACGGAAGTTGAAGAACATAGTTACGAAGTCCCTTAATGTGAGTACCGAAGAAAACTGCCTGAAACCGGATACCGGTAGCCGGTAGCCGGTAGCCGAAAACTGGTAGCCTGTTTTATTATTTAAAGGAATTTGTCTTAAATTTAAGCCATACATTAATACGTTTTAATCTGTCTGCGATGGAGAAGAATAATGATCTGGATGCCTGGAAAATAATCCTGTGGCTGATCCTGTTCCTTGTTTTCGGGATAATTATAATTGCATGTAAATCAGAACCTGCAGCAATTATAATGACTGTTAAAGGTCCTGTTGACCCTGCGGAAACAGGCCTGACGCTTACCCATGAGCATGTGCTTGTGGATTTTATAGGAGCTGACAGCACAGGCTATTTCCGCTGGAACAGGGACTCGGTATTGGAAAAAGCCCTTCCATATATATTAAAGGTAAAGGACAAAGGGCTGAAGACATTCTTTGAATGCACTCCTGCATATCTTGGCCGTGATCCGTTGCTGCTGAAAGAGCTTTCTGAAAGATCAGGAATAAACTTTGTCACCAATACCGGGTATTACGGAGCAAGAAATAACCTTTATATTCCCGATAGCTTCTATTCCATGGAACCGTCAGAGATCGCCGGAATATGGATAAGTGAATTTGAGAATGGCATTGAAGCTACCGGAATCAGACCGGGATTCATAAAGATTGCTGTTGAAAGAGCGGATACCCTTTCGCCGGAGCACAGGAAAATCATCACTGCAGCCGGAAATGCACATCTGAAAACAGGACTGACAATTGCCTCCCATACCGGCCCCGAGAAGCCGGCTTTGGAACAAATAAAAATATTAAAGGAGATGGGAGTTGATCCCGGCGCATTTATCTGGGTGCATGCCCAGGGTGGTACAATGGAAGGAAATATAAAAGCAGCAGGCGAAGGTGCATGGATTTCACTCGACAATATAAGAGAAAGGCCGGCTCTTGATCCGGGAGCTCCAAACAGTATCGGCTGGTATGCCGACAGGATAGTGGAACTGAAGAATAACGGATTTCTTAACAAGGTGCTGCTTTCCCATGACTCAGGCTGGTACGATCCCGCAAAACCAGGTGGTGGTACATTCAACGGTTTCACGGATATTTTTGATTTCCTGCTGCCGGAATTGAGAACCAGAGGATTGTCAGATTCCGATATTGATCAGATACTTGTCAAAAATCCCCAGGAAGCTTTTAAAATCCGCATCCTGAAACTCTGACCCCTACTGCTAAATCCTTTGCTCTAAACGCATAACGTTGAACACTGAACCCTTAACCATAATAATCAATAACCATTAATGAAACCCTCTCTGCCTCTTACCTTCATTTCATCCCTTGCAATAATATCCTGTGCACAACAAGGTAAGGATAAGACACTGCCAAACATCGTATTCATCCTTGCAGACGACCTTGGTTACGGCGATCTGAGCTGCTACGGGCAGCAGAAATTCTCGACTCCTAATATCGACAGGATTGCACAGCAGGGGATGATGTTCAGGCAGCACTATACAGGAAGTACAGTAAGCGCTCCATCGCGCTCTTCGCTGATGACAGGACTTCATACAGGTCATACACCGATACGCGGGAACCGTGGTTGGCAACCGGAAGGACAATGGCCACTGCCTGCAAATGCTGTCACTATTCCGGAAATGCTCAGGACAAAAGGCTATGTTACAGGCGCTTTCGGTAAATGGGGCCTTGGTTTTATAGGAACAGAGGGTGATCCGAATCTTCAGGGTATTGATGAGTTTTTCGGATACAATTGCCAGAGCCTTGCTCATAATTACTATCCCGATCACCTCTGGCATAATACTGAGAAAGTATTACTTCACGAAAACGACAGCGGAAAGACCGGTATTTACAGCGCTGATATAATACATAAAGCAGCATTATCCTTTATTGAACGAAACCGCGATAAACCCTTCTTCCTGTTCTATCCGACAACAATACCCCATGCTGAGCTCTTTGCCAAAGATGAGTATATGAAGAGGTTCAGGGGTTTATTTGAACCTGAGAAATCATTCAAAGGCGTGGACGACGGTCCGAATTACAGGCTTGGGCCGTATGGCTCACAACCCGAAGCACATGCAGCATTTGCAGCAATGATAACGCAGCTTGATGATTATGTCGGGGAACTTCTCGCAAAACTTGCCGGGTTTGGACTTGAAAAAAATACAATTGTGTTCTTCGCATCCGATAATGGTCCTCATCTGGAAGCCGGAGCAGATCCTGACTACTTTAACAGCAACGGCGATTTTAAGGGTTTTAAACGCGATTTATATGAAGGAGGTATCAGAACTGCAATGCTTGTCAGGTGGCCCGATAAGATTAAAGCCGGGTCGGTTTCGGATCATATTTCTGCATTCTGGGATATTATGCCGACACTCGCTGAAATAACAGGGGTTGAAATACAGGGGAATATTGACGGAATATCATTTCTGCCGGCGCTCCTTGGAAAAAGAAAACAGAAAGAGCACCAATATCTATACTGGGAATTTCATGAGCAGGGCGGTAAGATTTCC
>JADDYF010000248.1 GCA_015712185.1 Bacteroidales bacterium | reverse complement strand
CTCTTGCCCAGTCTGCCAGTCCCCTTGCATATCCGGTTCTGCTGAAAGCTGCCCAGGGACATATGTACCACTGGGAAAGTACCGGTGCAACCGCTGCATTGGTCAACTATGCCGGAAATGTAGCCCTGAACGGGGACATAAAGATGATGGATAAGATATGTAAGCTTTTGATCAGCAGATGTAACGACAGGCTGACAATAATGTACAAGACAGCTGCATTGGACACCTATGTTGCATTTCACGGGATTGATGCCATGCCCTTAATTCTGAAGGCAGCGGCACATAATGACAGCAGGTACAGAAATGCAGCTATAATGATGTCGATGTCCATTAAAGAGAGCACTATGGTTAACAAATGGATAAGCTATTTTCCCAAGGCTATTGCTGAAGCCAAACCCGACATTATTTATATGCTGGGAGAACGCGGGGATAAAGCTGCCCTGCCGGTAATTAATTCATCACTCAACAGCAATGATCCGGCACTCCGGAGCGCGGCAGCACAGGCATTGGCAAGGATGAACGGGGCAGCGGCCATACCTGATCTGATCAGCTATATGATGAAATACGATTCGCCGTCTGATCAGGAGGCTGCCATTTCTGCACTAAAGACTGTAGCAACCACGAATACCCTGGACCTTCTCAGCCCGGTACTGAAGAATGGTTCACCTTCGGCGAAAAAGAGCGCCATTGAACTTATTGCATGGAAAAAGGGACATGACTACTTCTCTGTGATAGTGCCTTTTGCCGCATCACCAGATGAACAGGTTAAAGCATCTGCATACAAGGCTCTTGTGAGTCTGGCAGGTCCGGATAACCAGAACGAACTTATCAGGTTATTGTCTGAGACGGAAGATCCTGTTTACATCGCTGATATTCAGGAAGCGCTTGCAGAAGCTGCTTACAGGTCGGGAGACCAGGAAAAGAGATCTGCTGTTATTCTGAAAGCCATGGAAAGCATGACCGGGAAGGAAAAGATCATACCTGTTCTGGCAAGAACAGGAGGCAGGGATGCTCTGGCTGTGGTGCTTAAAGAGTTTGAAGCCGGCACACCTCAGATGAGAGAGATATGTTTCAAAGCGCTTACATCGTGGTCTGATCACACGGCCTCGTCGGCGCTCTATGAGATCAGCGCATCTAAAAACAAGACCTATGAGGGACCGGCCTTCGAGGGATATGTTCGTCAAATACGTTCGTCCGGACTGCCAGACGAACAGAAGCTTCTCCTCCTGAGGAAAATAATGCCTTTTGCCCTGACAGCTGAACGCAAAAACAGGATTCTTACTGAGGTCGGGAGACTTAAAACCTATCAATCGCTCTTTTTTGCAGCCAATTACATTGATGATCCTGAAACATCTGCAACGGCCGCGAAATCAGCAATGTACATTGCACTTCCTTCTGTTTCAGAAAAAGCCGGCATGTATGGAAAGATTGTAAGGGAGATACTTACTAAGGCTGTTCCGAAGCTTTCCGGTCAGGAGGCTGAATATGACCGGGAAATGGTAAATAAATACATTGCCGCCCTGCCTCCAGACGAGGGATTCAGGTCAATGTTCAACGGAAAGGACCTGACAGGCTGGCAGGGGCTTGTGGAAAATCCCGTTGCAAGGGCTAAAATGACAACAACAGAGCTTGAAAGAAGACAGGCAGAGGCAGACGTGCGAGTACCTGCCAACTGGAGCGTTAAAGACGGCTGTATCTGGTTTAACGGGAAAGGAGACAACCTGTGTTCCGTTGTGGAATATGGTGATTTTGAGATGCTTGTCGACTGGAGAATATCCAAAGGAGGCGACAGCGGCATCTATCTCCGGGGAACACCGCAGGTACAGATATGGGATACTTCTAGGAAATCAGTTGGTGCACAGGTGGGGTCAGGCGGGCTGTACAACAATCAGAAAAATTCTTCGAAGCCATTGAAGGTTGCAGACAATCCGGTAGGTGAGTGGAATACCTTTCGCATAATAATGATCGGTGAAAAGGTATCGGTATGGCTAAATGGTGAACTCGTCGCCGATGAGGTTGTGATGGAGAATTACTGGGATCGTAAAATTCCAATCTTCCCGAAAGGACCGATTGAACTTCAGGCTCATGGCACCGATCTTGGCTTCAGGGATATCTATATAAGGGAAATAAGTGAGAAAGATTATAATCTTACGCCTGAAGAAAAGGCTGAAGGATTTATAGCTCTTTTCAACGGCAGAAACCTTGATAACTGGATCGGCAACAAGGAATCTTATGTGGCAGAAGAGGGTATGATTGTTATTAAACCCGGGAGCGGTTCGGGCGGTAACCTGTATACTGAAGAAGAATTTTCCGATTTTATCTTCCGGTTCGAATTCATGCTTACGCCCGGAGCAAACAACGGCCTGGGGATAAGGGCGCCGCTCAAAGGAGATGCAGCTTATGCCGGAATGGAACTCCAGATTCTTGATAATACAGCGCCTGTTTACGCAAATCTGCAGCCATATCAGTACCACGGGTCAGTCTACGGCGTCATTCCTGCAAAAAGAGACTACCTGAAACCTGTCGGCGAATGGAACTACCAGGAGGTAGATGTGAAGGGAACACAGATAAAGATAACCCTTAACGGGACTGTAATAGTTGACGGAGACATAGCAGAGCCGAGAGATAAAGGGACTATGGATCATAATGAGCATCCGGGATTGAAAAACACCAGAGGTCATATTGGATTCCTCGGACATGGCTCTGTAGTGAGATTCCGTAATATCAGGATTAAAGATCTGTCGAAATGAAACGATTAATCAGCTTTCCGGTCATATTAATTTCCCTCTTTGCCTGTGCACAGGTGGCTCCTCCTGAACCATTCGGGCCTGTTCCATCGGAGCGCCAGATGGCATGGCATCAGCTTGAGTATTACATGTTCATTCATTTTACTGTTAATACTTTCACAGATAAGGAATGGGGCTATGGTGATGAGGACGAATCGGTCTTCAATCCTTCAGATCTCGATTGCCGGCAATGGGCAAAGGTTGCCAGCGATGCAGGAATGAAAGGTATTTTAATAACAGCAAAGCACCATGACGGATTTTGCCTCTGGCCTTCGGATTATACCGGACATTCAGTAAAGAACTCTCCATGGAAAGACGGGAAAGGTGATATCCTGAGGGATCTTCGTCTGGCTTGTGAAGAATATGGTCTGAAAATGGGAGTTTACCTGTCACCATGGGATCGTAACAGTGCAGTATATGGCACACCTGAATACCTTACCTATTACCGTAACCAGTTGCGGGAACTCCTGACAGAATATGGCGACATTTTCGAAGTATGGTTTGACGGAGCCAACGGAGGTGATGGTTATTACGGCGGAGCAAGGGAAACCCGCAGGATTGACAACAAGACTTATTATGACTGGACAAATACTCATCAGATTGTCAGGGATCTGCAGCCATTGGCAGTAATGTTCAGCGACGCAGGTCCTGATGTCAGATGGGTGGGGAATGAAAGGGGTTTAGGCAGTCTGACAAACTGGAGTCTTCTCAAAAAGGATGATATGTATCCGGGAGGTAATTTTGCCGGGATTCTCGGTACAGGACATGAGGACGGAAATTACTGGGTTCCTGCCGAAGTGGATGTCTCGATACGTCCAGGATGGTTCTATCATGCACGGCAGGATTCTCAGGTCAGATCGCCTGAGAACCTGATGGAGCTGTATTATTCTTCAGTAGGCAGAAACAGCAACCTTCTGCTGAACGTACCTCCCGACCGGAGAGGTCTTCTGCACGAGAAGGATGTAGAATCGTTGCTGAGATTCAGGGAACTGAGGGAAAAGGAATTTGAAACCGATCTTGCAAGAGGCAAAAAAACCATATCATCTGACAACCGGGGAAGAGATTTTAAATCTTCAAATGTAACCGACGGAGATCCTGCGACATACTGGGCGACACCGGATAACGTTGCCGAAGGAAAGCTTATAATTAAACTGGGAAAGGAAACCGAGGTTAACAGGATCATATTGCAGGAATATATAAAGCTTGGTCAGAGGATTCAGGAATTCAGGGTGGAAGCCCTTGAGGGGAAAGAGTGGAAAGAAGTGGCAGCAGGAACCACAATAGGTTACAAAGTGATCCGTAGATTCCCGGTAGTAAAAACCTCACAGATCAGAGTAACAATCAGCAAGGCGAAAGCCTGCCCGACAATCTCGAATGTTGAATTGTACAGAGCGCCGGGGGATTAGAGTAAATTGCCAGATCCTGGCTGCCGGGTTTATACTTTCTGGAACATTCTGGCCACCTTCAATGCCCCTGCCACACGTTGTGTCAGTCCTTCCCAGTCTTTTTTCTGGACTATTTCCTTTGTTATAAGGTTTGAACCTATTCCGACACATACTGCACCGGCTTCAAACCACTCTCTCAGGTTCTCAACTGTCGGCTCGACACCTCCTGTGGGCATAATACAGGTCCAGGGGCAGGGTCCTTTCAGTGCCCTTACAAAGTCAGGGCCTCCGGCAGCAAGACCAGGGAATATTTTAACTATTTCTGCTCCGAGCTCTTCAGCATAATTGACCTCCGATGCCGATCCGCATCCCGGTATCCAGAGTATTTTCCTCCGGTTGCAGACTTTTGGCATCTCAGGATTCAGGATAGGAGAGACAACAAAATTTGCCCCGAGCTGGATAAATAGTGAAGCAGTACCTGCGTCAACTACTGAGCCAACACCCATAACAAGGTCGGGCAGTGCCTTTTCAGCCCATTTATTCAGGTCGCTGAAAAGCTCGTGTGCATAGTCACCGCGGTTTGTGAATTCAAAGACCTTCATCCCGCCTTCGCGGCAGGCTTTAATTACATTCCTGCATACTGCAGGGTCTTTATGATAGAAAATGGGAACAATTCCTGCTTCCCGCATTTTTAAAATTACATCTACTCTGGTAAATCGTGCCATGATGATTAGTGTTGTTTGTACAAATGTATCTAAAAATGTCATTCAGGCAAATTCCCCATAAGTCCCTGTAAAAACATCATGACCATACGACCATAAGACCTATATTTTATCCTAAATGACTATATTCGCCAAACACCAGAACTTTATGGCTTTAAATTACATCTGGATCGCCTTCTTTCTAATCGGATTCATTGTAGCACTGGGGCAGCTCATCTTTAATGGCAATACACAGATATTCAACGATCTGGTAAACGCGGTTTTTGCAAACGCCAAGACAGGTTTTGAGATATCCCTCGGACTCACCGGAGCTCTGACACTCTGGATGGGACTTCTGAAGGTCGGAGAGAAAGGAGGTGTTGTAGCCATCCTTGGAAGGGTAATGGGACCGCTATTTGAGAAGCTTTTCCCCGGCCTTCCCAAAGGACATCCTGCATATGGATCAATTATGCTGAACCTGGCTGCAAACATGCTGGGACTGGACAATGCCGCAACTCCGGTCGGTCTTAAGGCTATGAAGGAAATGCAGGATGCAAATCCTGATAAAGAGACAGCCTCCAATGCACAGATCATGTTTCTGGTCCTGAATGCAGCCGGGCTGACAATAATCCCGGTAAGTATCATCGTGTACCGCATACAACTCGGTGCGGCTAATCCGGCTGATATTTTCATTCCTATCCTTATTTCAACTTTCTGCGCTCTGATGACAGGCATGCTGAGCGTTGCCATCATCCAGAAAATAAATCTCTTTGACAAAGTGATCCTTGCCTATATAGGCGGACTGACAGCGATTATCGCCGGTATAATACTATACTTCAGCCATCTTCCAAAGGACCAGATCTCAACTGCTTCTACCTTTGCCGCCAACTTTACACTTTTTTCAGTCATAATAATTTTTATTGTGCTTGCACTTATTAAAAAAGTGAATGTGTATGATGCATTCATTGAAGGCGCAAAAGATGGATTCAATATTGCCATCAGGATCATTCCGTTCCTTGTCGCAATACTGGTGGCTATTGGTATATTCAGGGCTTCAGGGGCGATGGACTTTATTATTGCAGGAATAACACAATTCTTCGCGTGGCTAGGTCTCGACACACGGTTTACCGCAGCATTACCCGTTGCCTTTATGAAGCCTCTGAGCGGAAGCGGAGCAAGGGGATTGATGGTAGACGCAATGACAACCTACGGTGCAGATTCATTCATTGGACGGCTGGCTTGCACAATGCAGGGAACAACAGATACCACATTTTATATTCTTGCGGTCTATTTTGGCTCGGTAGGGATAAAAAACACGCGTTATTCAGTAGGTTGCGGTCTTCTTGCCGACCTCGTAGGCTTCACGGCGGCAATTCTGGTTGCATA
>JADDYF010000197.1 GCA_015712185.1 Bacteroidales bacterium | reverse complement strand
TTCTTACAAATGGCCCGGGAGATCCGAAAATGTGCGGTATTACCATCGATAATATCAGGAAATCGCTCGAAGCCGATATACCTGTATTCGGTATATGTCTGGGAAATCAGCTCCTGGCGCTCGCCTCAGGGGCCGACACCTATAAACTGAAGTACGGACACAGAAGCCATAATCAGCCTGTTCTTCAGGTGGGTACTGATAAAGCATATATAACCTCGCAGAATCACGGATTCGCAGTTGACAACAATACACTGGGCAAGGACTGGGACCCGCTTTTCATAAATATAAACGACAATACGAATGAAGGGATGATACACAGGACAAAGCCGTTCTTTTCGACCCAGTTTCACCCGGAAGCTTCAGGCGGACCAACCGATACCGATTACCTTTTTGATGAGTTCATTGAGAATATAAGGAAATCGGGAGGGTTTGGGGGGTAAATATTTTCAGGATTATGAGGCAAACTTCATCAGCTTAGCTTCAATTTCAGCTGCAGGTCTGTTCTTAAAACACTCCATCCTTTTATTGAAGATGGCAGCAATCTCGCTGTTACACAGGTTTCCGATACTTCCTTCATGGACATAATCAGATAAAGTGGTCCTTGAGAAAGGAGAATTCCTGACCATCTCCGATACAGCTTTATATGCATCACGGAAGGGGACGCCCTGCCTGACAAGGCGATTAACCTCTTCAGCACTGAAAATGTTATTATATAGAGGATTGTCAGTTATGTTTTTACGGATCCTGATGTTGTTAAGCATCAGTACCATGATCTCTATACATTCTTTCGCATCATCGAAAGCGTTAAAAACCAATTGCTTGAGGAGCTGCAGATCGCGGTTATAGCCTGTCTGCAGGTTGCTGGTAAGCATTGCAACCTGATTTGGCAGGGTTTGGATAATATTGGTGCGTCCTCTTATCAGCTCGAATACGTCAGGATTCTTCTTCTGCGGCATTATGCTTGATCCGGTGACATATTCATCGGGGAAATCGATGAATCTGAATTCCGAAGTCATGTAGATGCAGATATCCATTGAAAATCGCGAAAGAGTCTGTGCAACAGATGCCAGAGCCGAAGCTGCAGCCAGCTCAGCCTTACCCCGGTTAAGGCTGGCATAAGCTGAATTATAGAGCAGATCATCAAACTCGAGCAGCTGGGTGGTCCGTCTCCTGTTTATAGGAAGGGTAGTGCCATATCCTGCTGCCGTTCCGAGAGGATTCCTGTTGTTAAGCTCACGTGCACTGCAAAGAATAAGAAGGTCATCGGCCAGACATTCGGCAAATGATCCGAACCACAAGCCGAATGATGATACCATTGCCGGTTGCATATGAGTATATCCGGGGATAAGAACTTCCTTATACTGTTCGCTGAGAGACTGGATCTTAATAAACAACTTCCTGATCATAAGAGCAAGCTTATCTATCTCTTCACGGGTGAACAGCCTGATATCGACCAGCACCTGATCATTTCTCGATCGTCCCGTATGAATTTTTTTACCTGTGGTACCCAGAATGGATGACATCTCCTTTTCAATCTGGGAATGTATATCCTCAATGTCTTTTTCAATGATCAGCTTTCCATCCTCTGCCAGCTGGAAAAGTGAATGCAGCGCCTTCAGCATTTCATTTCTTTCGCTCACATCTATTATACCTGCTTCCTGCAGCATAATTACATGGGCCATCGATCCTACAATGTCCCACCGGGTGAGGTTCAGATCTGTTTCCCTGTCTTTTCCTGCAGTGAATTCAATGATTGCAGGTTCAGGATTTATCCCTTTTTCCCATAGTTTCATATGTTCAGTTGTTAATGATTTAACAAATCAGTGTTTCTTCTGACTCTCCTCTATTATAGCCCGGTGTGCCATCAGCCGGATCGCATTTATCCTTATAAAGCCCTTACTGTCAGTCTGATCGAATCCGCCCTCGATATCCATGCTTGACAGGTTTTTATTGTAAAGAGATGACGGAGACTCACGTCCTTCAACCATTACGTTCCCTTTATAGAGACACAGATGAACCGTACCGTCAATGATCTCCTGGCTCTTTCTTATTGCTGCCATCAGAAAATCCATCTCGGGACTGAACCAGAATCCATTGTAAATAAGTTCTGCAAATTTTGGTGTCAGCATGTTTCTGAGCCTCATTACCTCGCGGTCCATTGCAATTCCCTCTATATCCCTGTGTGCAATATGAAGAACCGTGGCAGCAGGAGTCTCATAAACACCTCTCGATTTTATCCCGACGAACCTGTTCTCAACCATATCGAGAAGTCCGATACCATTTTTGCCTGCTATTTCATTCAGGTAAACAAACAGATCATATGAATCATCCTTTACAGTTCCGTCATCCTTGTTAATAACCCTGACAGGTATTCCATCCTTGAAGTGTACAGCAATCCTTGTCTCCCTGTCCGGGGCATCCTGCGGCATAACCATCTTGGTAAGCATGGTCTTATTCAGCGAGAACATGGGGTCCTCCAGGATACCTGCTTCATGGCTGATATGCATAAGATTATCATCCTCACTATATGGCTTTTCGATGCTTGCCTTCACAGGTATCTTTTTCTCAGAGGCATACTTCAGCAGATCAGTTCTTCCCTTGAATGCTGACAGGAACTCCTTATCCTTCCACGGGGAAATCACTTTGACACCCGGCATAAGTGCATAATAGCAGAGTTCGAACCTCACCTGATCGTTGCCCTTACCTGTAGCGCCATGTGCTACTGCGAAAGCGCCTTCTTCCTTTGCAACCTCAATCTGTTTTTTGGCAATAAGGGGCCTGGCAAGTGCTGTCCCGAGCAGGTACCTGTCCTCATAAATAGCATTTGCCATTATCGCCTTGAGAACATAGTTTTCGATGAATTCCCTTTTCAGATCAGATATTATGACTTTCGAGGCTCCGAGCAGCAATGCTTTTTTCCTGCATTCTTCAAGATTATCATCCTGTCCGACATCTGCTACAAATGCAACTACCTCATATTTTTTTTCAATCAGCCACTTAAGGATTACTGAGGTATCAAGGCCTCCGCTGTACGCAAGAACGACTTTTTCTTTCATGATTGCTTTTTTCAGAAATTAATTATATCATATTAATCATATACCAGTTCCGGAATAAGAGCATAGTGTTTTTACTTATTTATACTTTACCTTCTCATGCAATCCGGGCAGCAAAACCTCCAGGCAGTTATGCACCTGCTGGACGGTTATTCCGTCACGTGGGATTACCAGGATTGTATCATCTCCGGCAATGGTTCCGGCAATTTCATATCTTCCTGAACCGTCAATAAAATACGCTGTGCTGTTTGCATTTCCCGGCAGGGTCCTGATGACCATCAGACCCTTCGCATCTATTATATCCTGAATTGCAGGCAGAATCAGCTGTTTACCTGTTATCAACCTGTCATTGCGGGGTATTTCAGATATTGAATACCTGTACCTGCCTTTCCCGTCAGGAATCCTTCCGGCACCTATCTGCCTTAAGCTGCGCGAAAGGGTGGCCTGTGTACAGCGAATTCCTTTTGCTTTCAATTTTCTCAGCAATACAGCCTGGGAGGAGATATTTTCCTCTGCAATGATTTTTACAATTGCGACAAGCCGTTTTGTTTTTTGCATATTTATTCAAATATTTTGCAAATATATTCATTTTTTATAAATTCAAATCCTGATAAAAATGTATTATTTTTGGACTGCAAAAGGATATGTTAAAGCACGATATAGGAAAAGTAATAATTCTCGGATCAGGAGCACTTAAGATCGGGGAAGCCGGTGAATTTGATTATTCAGGATCCCAGGCACTTAAAGCGCTTCGTGAAGAAGGTATCGGCACAGTCCTCATCAATCCCAACATTGCGACAGTACAGACCTCAGAGGAGCTCGCAGGGAAGATTTATTTTCTCCCTGTTACACCCTACTTTGTTGAAAAGGTGATAGAGCAGGAAAAACCCGACGGAATACTCTTATCATTCGGAGGACAGACAGCCCTGAACTGTGGTATTGAACTGTATAAATCAGGAATCTTTGAAAAATATGGCTTGAAAGTACTTGGCACCCCTGTAAGCGCCATAATGGAAACTGAAGACAGGGAGCTGTTTGTACGTAAGCTCGGGGAGGTGAATATTAAAACACCCAGGAGCATTGCTGTATCAGGTGTTGATGAAGCTCTCGAAGCAGCAGAAAAACTCGGATACCCGGTTATAATCAGATCGGCATTCACACTTGGCGGCCAGGGAAGCGGTTTCTCTGCCAACAGCAAGGAACTTAAAATCCTTGCGGCAAAAGCGTTCTCATACACAAACCAGATCCTTGTGGAGGAATCCCTAAAAGGCTGGAAAGAGGTTGAATATGAAGTTGTCAGGGACAGGTATGATAACTGCATAACGGTCTGCAACATGGAGAACTTTGATCCTCTTGGAATACATACCGGGGAAAGCATTGTCGTCGCCCCGTCACAAACCCTGACAAACAGTGAATACCATAAGCTGAGAGAACTTTCAATACTGATAATAAGACATATAGGTGTTATCGGAGAATGTAACGTCCAGTATGCCCTTGCACCTGATTCAGACGATTACCGGGTTATTGAGGTGAATGCAAGGTTATCGAGGTCCAGCGCACTTGCCTCAAAAGCAACAGGATATCCCCTTGCGTTCATAGCTGCCAAGCTTGGAATAGGATACGGCCTGCACGAACTAAAGAATTCCGTAACAAAAAATACTACAGCATTCTTCGAACCAGCTCTTGATTATATTGTCTGTAAAATACCCCGCTGGGATCTGAATAAGTTCAAAGGGGTATCCCACACAATCGGGAGCAGCATGAAAAGTGTCGGGGAAGTTATGGCTATAGGGAGAACCTTCGAAGAGACTATCCAGAAAGGCTTAAGAATGATCGGGCAGGGAATGCACGGCTTCACAGGGAACCGTGATCTGAGCTTCACAGATATCGAAAAAGAGCTGTCCGAACCTACCGATATGAGGATCTTTTCAATTGCCGAGGCTCTTGAAGAAGGAATGCCGGTTGAAAAAATCTATGAGCTGACTAAAATCGATAAATGGTTCCTTTTCAAACTTAAAAACATCATCAACATCAAAAATGAGCTTTGCCTGTATAAAACCATCGAAGATGTACCGGCAGAACTGCTTCGTACATCCAAAATATACGGATTCAGCGATTTTCAGTTAGCCAGGCTGGTCCTGAGATCTGAATCCGGACGGATCAACGATGATATAATGAAAGTCAGAGACTACAGGAAATCAACCGGTCTCATACCATACTCAAGACAGATCGATACTCTGGCTGCGGAATATCCTGCAGTTACCAATTATCTTTATCTGACCTACAGCGCTTCAGAACATGATATTCAGTATGAGAATGATCATAAGTCTGTAATTGTACTCGGTTCGGGTGCATACAGGATCGGATCGAGTGTGGAGTTCGACTGGTGTTCAGTTAATGCCATCAATACAATCAGAAAGGAAGGTCTCAGGTCCATAATGATCAATTACAACCCCGAAACAGTAAGCACTGATTATGATATATGCGACAGGCTGTACTTCGACGAACTGACATTCGAAAGGGTGCTGGATATAATTGAACTCGAGAATCCGGCAGGGGTTATCGTTTCCGTTGGCGGCCAGATACCGAATAATCTTGCAATGAAACTGTTCAGGGCAGGGATTCATGTACTGGGGACATCACCTGTTTCAATTGACAATGCCGAAGACCGGCATAAATTTTCGAGCATGCTCGACAAGCTTTCAGTTGATCAGCCACAATGGAAAGAACTGTCGACCGTGGAGGATATTTTTAAGTTTGTTGACAGGATAGGCTTTCCCGTCCTTATAAGACCATCTTATGTTCTTTCGGGCGCCGCTATGAATGTCGTTTCAAACAGAAATGAGTTAACTCATTATCTGGAATTGGCTGCCAGAGTCTCACGGCAGTATCCCGTAGTTGTTTCAGAGTTTATTGAAAATGCCAAGGAGATAGAGATTGATGCTGTAGCAAAAGACGGGGAAATAATGGTATATGCTATTAGCGAACATGTGGAATTTGCAGGAGTTCACTCGGGTGATGCAACAATGGTATTTCCCGCCCAGAAAATATATTTTGAAACAGCAAGGCGGATAAAAAGGATCTCCAAGCTTATAGCAAGGGAACTGGATATTACCGGCCCCTTTAATATTCAGTTTCTGGCAAAAGACAACGATATTAAGGTCATTGAATGCAACCTCCGGGCAAGCCGCAGCATGCCGTTTGTATCAAAAGTGCTGAAGACTAACCTTATTGAACTAGCAACCAGGGTGATGCTTGGAGTGCCGTGTGAAAAACCCCATAAATCGGTATTTGAGCTCGATTATGTCGGAGTGAAAGCGCCCCAGTTCAGCTTTTCGAGGCTTGCAAAAGCCGATCCTGTCCTCGGAGTTGATATGGCATCGACCGGGGAAGTCGGATGTATCGGAGAAGGTTTCTATGAGGCAATATTGAAAGCGATGTTCTCGGTTGGCTATAAGGTCCCCGAAAAAAGCATATTGCTGTCGACAGGCCCTGCCCGTTCGAAAGTGGAACTTCTGAACAGTGCAAAAGCGCTTATCGAAAAAGGACATAAGCTTTATGCGACAAGAGGCACACAGCAGTTCCTGAAGAACGCCGGTGTGGCAGCAGATGTGGCTTACTGGCCCGACGAAAACAAATCACCAAATACCATTGAACTGATACGAAACCGTGTGGTTGACCTTGTTGTGAATATTCCAAAAAACCTGAGTGAATCCGAACTGGATAATGATTATTCAATTAGGAGAAATGCTGTTGATTATAATGTACCGCTGCTGACCAACGCACGGCTGGCAAGTGCCTTTATTCTTGCATTCTGCAGGATGAAGCAGGAGGACCTCGCAATCAAGAGCTGGGATGCATATAAATAAGACCCGGATTAATAGCTGTCCGGAAGTTTGTAAAGGATCTATAAAACCATTAAATATGATAGTTGTCAGAAAAGCATCTCCCTCCGATGCTCCCGTAATAAAAGGTTTTCAGCAAAAGATGGCATTGGAAACAGAAAAGATTACTCTCGATCCTGATGCAGTAACAAAGGGTGTAAATGCTGTATTTCTCGATCAGTCGCGCGGACAGTATTATGTTGCCGTGGCCGAGGGGAAAGTGGTGGCATCATTGCTGATTACATATGAATGGAGCGACTGGAGAAACCGTAACGTATGGTGGTTCCAGTCGGTTTATGTCATTCCGGAATTCCGTCGTAAGGGTGTTTTCAGGAAGATGTATAACCATATCCGAAACCTTGCCGAGGTACAGGGGATTGCCGGTCTGCGGCTGTACGTGGAAACAAAAAACACTGTTGCCAGAAGAACTTATGAGGTTCTCGGAATGACCAGCGAACATTATTCATTCTATGAATGGATGAGGGAGTAACTGATGGAATGGCTTGCAGTAATACTGATACTTCCTTATCTCTGCCTTTTCCTCTGGATATATATTAATATTCTGAAAATAAAACCTTTTAAGCCACACGGAGATCCCGCGTTATTTGTCTCGGTGATTATAGCATCCAGAAATGAGGAGAGGAACCTGCCTGTATTGCTTGACGATATCCTGGTACAGGATTATTCCCCGGATCTTTTCGAAGTAATAGTAGTTGATGATAATTCTGAGGATAAGACTTTTGCGCTTGCCTCAGAATTCGCAGGGATAAGGAATCTGAAAGTGATCAGGAACGAAGGTTCAGGAAAAAAGCAGGCCTTAAGAACAGGCATTGGTGCGTCCTCGGGCAGCTTCATCATAACAACTGATGCCGATTGCCGTCCGGGAAGATCATGGCTCAGCACCATTGCATCAGCTTTCGGGCATTTTAAACCCGATATGATAATTGGCCAGGTTGTACTGAAAAGTCAGTCCGGATTCTTTAACAGGTTCCAGGAGCTGGAATTCCTTGCACTCCAGGGAGTGACGGCAGGGACCGCTGTTTCAGGAAACCCGGTGCTATGCAACGGTGCAAACCTTGCATTTACAAAGGATGCCTACAATGAACATTCTGAGAATCTGCATAATGAATTAGTCTCAGGCGATGATATCTTTCTCCTTCATAGTATAAAAAAAGCCGGCAGTGGAAAAATAATTTGGCTTGAAGCTGAAAATTCAATAGTGTCAACCCAATCCTCCGCGACTACTGCTTCATTCCTTGCTCAGAGGGCAAGGTGGCTTTCGAAGGCTGGCTCCTACAGTGACGTTTTTACCCTTGTTGTTGCAATTGTAACATTTGTTACAATTCTGGTGCAGGCAATAACCTTAATTGCAGGTATTTTCGTTCCAAAGATGCTAATCCTCTTTATGGGAATATTCCTCATAAAATCGATCCCCGATTTCCTGATACTGCTGAATGCAACAACAAGATATTCCAGAAAAAGTCTGTTGCGATGGTTTATACCATCACAGTTTGCATATCCCTTCTATGTAATAGGTGTGGTTTGCCGGGCAGTTTTTTCCCCGGGAAAGGAAAAATTCAATTCCCCATATCCGAGAGGAATTTAATCCTGACCAGTCTTATTTCTTCCTCTTCAAATTCGCTTCCAAGTTCCTTGATGGCATCTTCAAGAGAGTCGGACTCAGCTTCTTCCCTGAAATACGAATAAATTTCATGCTGGCGTTCTTCATCGATCATCATACCGATATAATAATCCAGGTTTATGCGGGTACCGGAATTGACAATTGCTTCTATCTCAGTTAACAGCTCATTCATCTCGAGCCCTTTGGCTTCCGCAATATCCTCAAGAGGCCGTTTCATATCGATGCTCTGGATTACATAGACCTTCAGCCCCGATTTATTGACAACCGATTTCACGACCATATCGAGAGGCCGTATAATCTCCTTTTCTTCGACATACTTTTTAATGATCTCAACGAATTCTTTGCCGTAACGCTGAGCTTTGCCTGCCCCCACTCCCGAAATATTCTGAAGCTCGTCAATTGTTATGGGGTATTGTATCGCCATATCTTCCAGAGAAGGATCCTGGAAGATCACAAAAGGAGGAACATCTTTCTGCTTTGATATCTTTTTCCTCAGGTCTTTCAGAATACTGAACAGCTCTTCATCAACTGCGGCAGTTTTTGCACCAAATGCATTTTCCTCATCTGTTGTATCAGTATAATCGTGATCTTCAGCAAGCATGAAGGATTCAGGCCTGGCAAGAAACTCCATACCTTTTTCAGTGACCTTCAGCAAACCGTAATTCTCAATATCTTTTGTCAGGAATTTGGCAATCAGGGCCTGCCTGATAACCATATTCCAGTATTTCTCATCCTTCTCTTCACCTATCCCGAAATATTCCAGTTTGTGATGCTTGTAAGATTTTATTGCCGAAGTCACTTTCCCTGCAAGTATATTGGCAATATGGTCTGCCTTGAATTTCTCTTTGACTGCAAGAACAGTTTCCAGAACATTTACAACCGATTCGCTTCCTTCAAACTGTGCTTTAGGATGGAGGCAATTATCGCAGGCTTCACAATTGTCTTTCGGATACTCCTCACCGAAATAATGAAGCAGAAGCTTCCTGCGGCAAACCGACGACTCTGCATACGAAACAGTTTCAAGCAGCAGCTGTTTTCCGATCTCCTGTTCGGCTATCGGCTTGCCCTGCATAAACTTCTCAAGCTTCATTATATCGTTGTAGCTGTAGTAGGCAATGCAGTTTCCTTCACCGCCGTCGCGTCCTGCACGGCCTGTCTCCTGGTAGTAACCTTCAAGGCTTTTGGGGATATCATAATGGATTACGAACCTTACATCAGGCTTATCGATTCCCATTCCGAAAGCAATGGTAGCGACGATAATGTCAGCCTCCTCCATCAGGAATTTATCCTGGTTCAGAGTCCTGGTGGCAGAGTCCATTCCTGCATGATATGGCAGAGCCTTAATGCCATTGACCTTTAATATTTCAGCCATCTCTTCCACTTTCTTCCGGCTGAGGCAATAGATGATACCCGATTTACCCGGATTGTTTTTTATGTACTTGATGATCTCCTTTGTGACGTCCTGTTTCGACTTTACTTCATAATACAGATTAGGCCTGTTAAATGACGATTTGAAAATATCAGCTTCCAGAATTCCAAGGTTTTTCTGAATATCATGCTGCACCTTTGGTGTGGCGGTTGCAGTAAGTGCGATGATCGGTGAACGTCCTATAGAGTCAATAATCGGTCTTATCCGCCTGTATTCCGGCCTGAAATCATGTCCCCATTCTGAAATACAGTGCGCTTCGTCGATTGCATAAAAGGAGATGCTTATACCTTTCAGGAATTCAATGTTATCCTCTTTGGTCAGCGATTCCGGGGCGACATAAAGAAGTTTAGTTTTCTGGTTTACCACATCCTTCTTTACCCTGGTAATCTCCGATTTGGTAAGTGACGAATTAAGGAAATGCGCTACTTCATCCTCGGTGCTGAAATTCCTCATGGCATCAACCTGGTTCTTCATGAGCGCAATAAGAGGAGAAATCACAATAGCAGTACCTTCCTGCATGACGGCAGGCAGCTGGTAACAGAGTGATTTTCCACCGCCTGTCGGCATAAGGACAAAAGTATCCCTGTTGGCCAGTACATTCTTTATAATTTGTTCCTGATTCCCCTTGAAGGTGTCAAAGCCAAAATACTTTTTTAAATAATTATGTATAACAACATCACTTACCATTTTCCCCGAAAATGATTGCTTTTCTGACCAATAACATTTATTTCCATTACTGTCTATATAAAGTTAATAAATTTCTTATTCAAAAAATATTTTATTTTTTTATTAATAAATCTGTCTGACACAGGTGCAACATATAATCAGGATTATATTGTTTTGCTTAAGAAGATTTATCATCTTTACACGCTGAAATTTTAAACCGGTCTTTATTACATTCCGATGGCTTTTAATTGGAAGAAAGGGAAAAAGGGTGACGGGGAAATGTCATTCCTGGAGCATCTCGAAGAGCTGAGGTGGCATATTATACGTTCTATAGCGGCCATTGTAATACTGATGGTTGTTGCTTTTGTTTTTAAGAATGTAATTTTCAACTATATCATCCTCGCACCAAAAGAACACGACTTCATAACCGCGCGTCTGCTGACAAGACTGCTTAATGTCAGTATCAATACAAAGGAGCTCAATCTCATAAGTATCAAGATGTCGGGACAGATAACCACGCACATTATTGTTTCACTTGTTGCCGGCCTGATCGCCGCTTTCCCGGTTGTCATCTGGGAATTCTGGAAGTTCTTCAAACCGGCCCTTCACAGCAACGAAGCAAAGTATGCCAGGGGAGCGGTTTTTTATTCATCTCTGCTTTTTTTCACAGGCGTTCTTTTCGGATATTTTCTGCTTGCTCCCCTCTCAATCCATTTCCTGAGCTCATACGAGATAAGTGAAGATGTTGTTAACCAGATAAATATCAGGTCTTATATAGGTACGCTAACCTCGATCTGTCTTGCCACCGGAATTGTATTTGAGCTTCCCATTATTGCATTCTTCCTGACAAGGATCGGCATTATCACTCCCCAGTTCATGAGAAAATACAGAAGGCACTCGATAGTTGTCATATTCATACTCGCCGCCATCATAACACCTCCGGATGTCTTTTCACAGATGCTCGTTTGTATTCCCCTGCTGATTCTTTATGAGGTAAGTATCGGTATTTCGTGGAGGGTCATGAAACAAAAGGAGAAAGACCATGCCGAGTTTATGAAGGATGATTCATCAGCTAAAACCGAAAATGTAACGACATAGGCTCGAAATGAAACTGCATACCGAAAATCTTGTAAAGAAATATCGCAACCGTACTGTTGTGGATCACGTCTCGATAGAAGTTGAGCAGGGTGAGATCGTAGGTCTGCTTGGCCCCAATGGTGCCGGAAAAACAACATCATTCTATATGATAGTCGGTCTTATAAGGCCAAGGGAGGGAAGAATTTTCCTTGATGATGAAGAAATAACGACCCTGCCTGTTTACAAACGCGCGCGAAGGGGAATAGGATATCTTGCCCAGGAAGCTTCGGTCTTCAGAAATCTCTCCGTAGAGGATAACCTGCGTGCAGTGCTTGAACTCTCCTCCTTCACTAAAGCGGACCAGGCAGAACGAGTAGAGTCGTTGCTGACTGAATTCGGTCTTCAGAAAATAAGAAAGAATAAAGGAATTCAGCTGTCCGGCGGTGAAAGGAGACGTACCGAGATTGCCCGGGCCCTTGCTCTGAAACCCAGGTTTATTCTGCTTGACGAACCATTTGCCGGTGTCGATCCGATTGCTGTTGAAGATATCCAGAGCATTGTATCTCACCTGAGAACAAAGAATATAGGGATCCTTATAACCGACCACAATGTACACGAAACACTGTCAATTACCGACCGTGCCTATCTGCTGTTTGAAGGCAGGATCCTGAAATCGGGCACCTCCGCTCAACTGGCTGAAGATGAACATGTAAGGAAAGTATATCTTGGCAAGAACTTTGAGCTCCGCAGGTAATCCGTTCTGTTTGTTTTTATGGTTATTTTCAATACTTTTGCGTGGGATTTAACGCGGATGTGTCGTAATTGGTAGCCGAGCAAGACTTAGGATCTTGTGTCTTAATGACGTGGGGGTTCGAGTCCCTTCATCCGCACATCGATGACAAACCGCCTCTAACCTCTTTAACAGTGCGTTTTGGCGGTTTTTTAAATGGCAAATTAAACAAATAATACGTATGAATATTACCAGAGAAAATGCAGACGATCTGACCGCCGTCCTGAAAGTCAATATCTTAAAAAACGATTATGAGGAGAAAGTTGAGAAAGTGCTTAGGGATTACAGGAAAAAAGCAAATATCAAGGGATTCAGACCGGGAATGGTGCCATTCGGCCTGATAAAGAAATTATACGGTAAAGCTGTACAGATTGATGAGATAAACAAGATAGTCACCGAAAACATCCAGAAATACCTTACCGATGAGAAAATTGAGATCCTTGGCGATCCGCTCCCCTTCAAGGATGAAAATGAGAAGATTGATTTTGACACACAGGAGGATTTCACTTTCTCATTTGAATTGGGTCTTGCTCCCGAAGTTGACCTCAAAATAAGCAAGAAAAATAAGGTGAACCTTTATGAAATCAAGGTTGACGATAAAATGAAAAATGACTTTATCGAAAACTATACAAGACGTTTTGGTGAATTCAGGAAAGCAGACCTGTCGGAAGAAAAAGATATTCTGAAAGGCAGGATAGACGCAATGGATAATAGCGGCAATCTTATCCCCGAGGGTATATCAGTTGAAAACACTACCCTGGCAATCGATATCATAAAGGATGAAAGCATTAAAAAGGAATTCATTGGAAAGAAGGAGAATGAAACAGTTGATTTCGACATCAAAAAGGCATTTCCTAACGAAAACGAAGTAGCCGGCCTTCTGAAACGTAAGAAAGAGGAAATTGAAAATATCAGCGGCAGCTTCAGGTTCACAATCAGCGAGGTGACACGGTTCTATGCTGCAGAAGTTGGACCTGACCTCTTCAGGAGGATCT
>JADDYF010000188.1 GCA_015712185.1 Bacteroidales bacterium | reverse complement strand
TTAAATATTGTAAATCAATTGAATAGAAAATTTCCTCAAATTTTCATGACGTTGGAAAAATGAAACAGATACAGGATATACCTTCCAAACCCAGTTTCAATTGTTCCCAACGTCCGCGTGTATGAGCCGTTGCGTTGCAGAAGCGCTTTGTGGTCGAGTTTGCACAAGGTAATTAAAAGAACCGACCAACGCAAACCCACGGCCAGCAATGGCTTATACACGCTGTTGTGCGTTCGTGTATTTTCTTATTTCATTATTCTAAAACTATCAATTGGCATAATCCTAACCCTTCTATCTTTAAAAATCAACATCATACTATCCGTCATTTCTTTTGATTTCGACAAAACTGCTTCTTCAATAAGATTAACCTTGTAACCTCTATTCTGAGCAGCTTCTACAGTTGCATTAACGCATTCTGCAGCGTCTATCCCAACAATATACAATTCGTCTATTTTGTTATTAGTCAGGATGCTATCAAGGTTTGTATTCCTAAATGAATCTTTTCCTTTCTTTGCAACCTCCATATTTGAAAATATTTTCAGTCGTTTATCATATCTTGCTCCTTGGTGACCTTTTGCGTATGAGCTATTTATTAAATTCACTAAGGGATTTGTTATTTCACTGCGAATATAAACAATAGGAAAATTTTGCATATTAAAACTATCAGCTACTTGGTTTATATTTTTTATTAAATTTTCTGAGTTTTCTTTAAAGTAGGGGTAAAGGGAGACATCTCCAGTTGTGGCCTCTTGAATATCAACAACTAAGAGCGCATAGTTTTGTTCGCTATAGTTCATAATAGGTTGTCCTTTTGATATAATTGACTCATTTTTACCTACAATTATTAAGTTTACAATCGTAACTACAACAAAAAGAATTATTGCTCCAATAATTCCAAAGATGATATTCTTGACAGTTCCTTTTTTCTTAATCATAATTTTGCTTTATTACAAATCATTTGATTCTAGCTCTTTTTTATACATGACGCACAACGCTCGCGTGTATGAGCCGTTGCGTGGTCAATGCACTTACTTATCTAGTTACAACAAGGCAACCAAATGAGTTGGCCCTCGCAAACCCGCGGCCAGCAATGGCTTATACACGCTGTGATGCGCTGGCGGTTTTTGTTTCTGTCAGCATTTACAGTGTAATTCACAATGGTGTTTCATTATTTTTTTCCAATATTTTCTTTCTGCTTTTCTAAATCCCAAAATGGTATAAATCGTTTGAATAAATATCTGTCAAAAATAACTGCAATCCCAACACCTAAAGCATACATTAAAATGTCAATAGGATCAAAAGTTATTCCTAAAGCATAAATTCCAAGAAGCTGTAAAATTTCCACAAGTGCAGTAATTCCGATAATAAAAGAAGCTTTAACATACCATTTCTGAAGTATTTTAATTGTTAATTCATTTATGCAAAGCAAAAAATAAAATCCAAAAGGAATTATTAGGTCAGAGACATAACTGTAGTATAATAAATATAAATCGCCGTGAAGATAGCTTCCAACTCTGAAAATATGCATAAGGGCTATAATAGTTATAATGCTAAAACCTACTATTATTCTGTTCCTTTTAGTAAGTCTATTGTATTGTTCTTGCATTGGATTGTGGTATAAAGTTTAATCCTCCATGTTTTTGTAATCTCACTATTTCGATTGTTGGTCCTTTTTCCGCTTGTGCATAACGCCCGCGTGTATGAGCCGTTGCGTGGCCAGAGCGCTTACTTATCTAGGTATATGAAGGTAACCAAAAGAACAAACCTATGTAAACCCACAGCCAGCAATGGCTTATACACGCTGTTAGCAACAGTACTTATTTATCAATCCTTTGTAGATTAATTTCCAGAAGAATTTGGTATTATTGAGATGATATCATTCTAATGATACGTTGTTTGCCTCCTAAATGCTCTTGCAGATTATTTATTACTCATACCGTAATGAAACAATAGGATTCTGCATTATAGCTCTGGCAATTTTAAAGATAACTGTAATTATTGTTGTAGTAAACATTATTGATGAAGCGAACAAGAGAATACCCATGTTTATATTAACAAAATAATCCCATATGCTGTCAAGAAATACTAATGACAAATAATATCCTCCTGTGCAGCCCAGTATCGAAGCGATAAGAAGTATAATAAGAAATTTTTTGCTTACAAGAAACATTATTAAAGGAACCGGTGCTCCCAGTATCTTTCTTATCCCCACTTCCTTCGTTCGTCTTATGATATCCAATGATACCATGTTATACATGCCTAAAAGGGATAACAGAATAGCAATAATAGCCAAAAAAATATTCGTTTTTAAGATGCTCCTGTTTATTTCAATTCCATCATGCATAATATCTTCCTGGCGCATCCCTTCAAAAATGTGATTTGTTATCTGGCTTTTCCACTTAAGATTAAGATATTCTAATACATTTGATATATCTTCAGGATTAGCTTTTACAATCAAAAAATTGTATTGATTACTCGTAGATAATCTAAGTAGTGAAGGTTCAATCTTTTCCCAAACCCCGCGTCTGTAAAAATCATCAACAACTCCTGTTATGGTCATCCTAGCTGTGTCATTAAGATGTATTGCCCGGCCAACAACCTCTTGCCAGCCAAAATCATTAACCAATTTCTGATTTACAATAATTGAGCTATTTGTGCGGTCAGCGGCTGCGCTTGACTCATCAAACATGCGACCTTCGATAAGTCGGAGACCCATCGTTCCGGCATATCCTGGTCCAATATCGAGAATATCTACCTCCAGTTGTTTTTCCTCATCCTTGATTGATCCCCGGTAACTACTGAATCCAATATGATTCCGGGTACCTTCAGCTGAAATTATCTTAGGATTAGTCATAATTTCATTCCGGTAAGAGGTAAAATATTCAGGAGCGATGGGAACGGTAATCAACTTATCTCTGTCATATCCCAGATCTAGGGTCTTCTGATAATCAGAATTCTTGGCAAAAGTAATACTCAGTACAAGGGCCATAATAGAGATGGCAAATTGCAATAAAAGAAGAACTGAAGATAATATACCTAATCCTTTAAAAGGAGTATTCCCTTTAAGTATCCTAACCGGGCTGTATGAACTAACATGCATAGCAGGATAGATACCTGCTATAAACCCTGTAAACAGCAAAAGCAGCAGCAGAAATAACCAGAAGAAAGCATATTTGCTAAAAGTAAGTTCAATTGACATGTATTCCCACAGACTGCTGTAAGCAGGAACCAGAAACTTCGCTATAGCAATGCCAACTAAAATAGCAAGGAAACAAATGATAAAGGTTTCAAACATGAACTGCATTATCAGTTGTCCCTTATGTCCGCCAAATGCTTTCCTTAATCCAATTTCTTTAAGTCTTTTACTGAATGTAGTTATGGTGGAATTTGCAAAATTGAAGCATGAAAGTAAAAGAATGAAAATGGCCATGATGGAAGGGGTAAAAACTGCAGCAGGATGTACAGAAGTAAAAAGACCCGGAGACACTATCTTCATTGAATTTGCACCGACTTCCTTTAGAGGAACCAGTTTAAAACTGTTGATTCTAAAGTCCTCTCTCGCTCTGTTCTGAACAGGAAGATGAGTATTCATTGATTGGGTGATTGAAGGAAGGAGTGATTTATTCGGAACCTGGATAAAAAGAGCAGTAATCCATGTTTTCCAGTCAACATCGTTTTGTTTCTGCATTAGCAGAAAATTATCAAAATGGGTTAAGATGTCAATCCAAAAACTTGAATTATCAGGTAAATCAGC
>JADDYF010000111.1 GCA_015712185.1 Bacteroidales bacterium | reverse complement strand
TGGTTTTGAACCGCGGAGCGGTTCCATCAATAATAGGTGAAAACATGGTATTAGGTTCAAACCGCGGAGCGGTTTCATCAGTTTTAAATATCTTGTTCATTATATCGTGAAAAACATTTCCAGAAGTTAAGATAATTATCAGATTCTGTTCCTTTATGATCTTTGAATCGCTGTTTGTTTACTGATGTGTTCAAATCATTAACTGTTTTACACCATTTGAAAATTCCGTTTGAAAAAACTTGACGGGAATTATATAAAGTTATATATTTGTAAAGTATAAATATAATGAAGTATAGAAAACACTGTTAATCATGGGCTACAGGCCAGAAATCAGAATGTCGATAGGATGGATTTACGCGATAGGTATATCCATATCCTATATATTACTGTTCCTTGAATTTGAGCTACGCCTAATACTCAGACAAGGTGGAAATGAAGGCTGGGGAGGACCATACATAACAATCATGCTCGTTGCTCTGATATTTATTATCCTTGGAACCATCCAGTGGTTCCGATACAGGATCCGGATCTATCCGGCGCTCGGATTTCTTATTGGTATAACCACTGTTCAGGCATCATTCATTTTTCCCGGTTATGAGAATGCAGGAATATTTAAGCTGACCTATTTTACGTGCTTCATCATGACTATTTTGTTTATTATTATCAACTGGAGCTCTGTGATTTTAGGGTATGATGGAAGTATAACTGTTAAAGTAACTGAAAAGGATTACAGGAATTACCGCAAACGACTGAGCTTTGAGCAATTCTGTGCCTCTCTGGCAGGGATCTTCACCAGGATTCTTGACTATTATCACAAAGGTTCGGAATCAAGGATTATAATTGAAATGAAATCAGCCAATTAAACATTGATAAAATCTTTAAAACCATGAAAGGGAGAGTAACTCAATTTAAGATCATTCTGATCATTTATATATCCTTAATAGCCGGATATGCAAATGGACAGACAGCAAATCCCTGTAAAACGGGAGGACAGACCTGTTATTTCGGAGTGGAAATAAATGATATGCTTTGCGGATATTCTGTTGAAAATTATTGTGAGGATACTCTGAATGGGAAGCCACTTCGCTACGAGTATTCGGATGTGACACTTAAAATGTCGGCGCTTGGTGCAGACATGGATGCCGGCTTCAGGTGGAGATACACTATCGATCCTGCTATCCAGAGAGCGATAGAGATTAAAGTGGATGTGATCAACGGTGAGTCAGTCGTGACAACGATTACAGAGATCATTGGTGATACTGCTTATTTCAGCAATCCTGCTTCAGGAGTGAAAAAAGCTGTTCCCGTAAGCCCGGATGTGATAATTACTTCACTGATGTGGTATCCTCATCTTTATAATGATTTTATAAAAATGAAGACTTCAGTGAAGAGGTACAAAGTTTATGATCCGATAAAAGGAGCAGTTACCGAGAAAGGATATGTAAGAAAATCAGAGGAGCAGATAGTGCTCAGCGATTCTGCTTTTCAAACAGTGGTTCTTGAAGAAACAGATTATTCGTCAGGAATAAAATCAATATTGTGGCTCAATAAGGCAGACGGTTACAATGTTAAAGTTGTTGTGGAAGGCAGGAGAAATATATACTTCGCTGATAAATCAGTTACCAGCAGGATAACTTTTGCTAACATTGATAATGAGCTTTTTGCCGGGACCGACAGGAAAATTCCTGATATAATGAACCTATCATGGCTCAAGGTAAAAGCAAAGGTTAATTCATTTGGAGAATATTTAACAGTTCAGTCACTTAATTTTCCCGGGCAGAAATTTGAAGGAAGTGTATCCGGCAGCTTGATTGACGGAATTTTTGAGGTTGAACCTCCCAGATATAGAGGGGAAAATGCACCTCCGTTTCCTCCGGATTTCAGCAGATCTTCCGGGCTGAAAAAATACCTTGGAGCTGAATTGATGATAGAATCGGACAATCCTCTTATTATTTCAGAGGCATCCAGAATTACTGCCGGTTCAAAAGATTCATGGCAGGCAGCAATACGTCTTAGCAGATGGGTGGCAGAAAATATTGCAGGGGCAATTCCCGGAGGTATTTCAGCAATAAATACTCTCAAAACAGGGGAGGCTGAGTGCGGCGGACATTCAAGACTGCTGGCAGCATTCTGCAGGGCAGTCGGAATTCCGGCGAGACTGTCGGTAGGATGCATGTATACAGCATATCACTCGGGCGGATTCGGACAACATGCCTGGACTGAAGTTTATATGGGTGAAGCCGGCTGGATACCGGTCGATGCAACTATCAATGAACCCGATTATATAGATGCAGGCCATATCAGACTTGGCGAAAATGCGACCTTCCGCCCGATAAGCATGGAAGTGCTTGATTTCAGATCCGGTTCAAAGAATACTGAAGCCACTATTCCTTATGACTACAAACCACTGCTGGGAAGCTATATGAATATTGAACAATACAGAATGTTTAAAATCATTGAACGAAATGGTGGCCTTGCGATAGACATGCCGGGTCGGACTGTGCTTGATCTTAATCTTCCTGATGATCAGGGAAAATGGTTCCCGAAAATGACACGGGAAATAAGTCTGATGCCTGAGAGGAATAAAGAAGGTAAGGTTGATAAGATTATCATGCTACAGTATTTCCGGCTTAGGAAAATGTCATCACCCTATTCAGTTATTAATGAAATACCTGATGAATTCAGAAAATATGCTGGCAAATACCAGTTTGCTCCTGCCAGACTTTCTATTGATGTTATGTTCGACGATGGTACCCTTACAACCAGTGAACCGCTTGGAAGATCCAAAGAAAGAATAAGTTATCTGAAAAAAAGTGATACGTGGATTGATAAATCCGGATCTTATGAGATCGGATTTATAACCGGTGATGAAAATAAGGTTGTTGCATTGAACTTTACAGTCAGGCTTGATTTCATGAGAGGCGAACCTGTGACAAACCCTGTTGAAATAGCCATTAAGGAATCAGGAATAACTGCCGGTTTGAAGAAATATGATGAAATTAAAAAGTCAGGCAATAAATATTATTTCTTTTCGGAACAGATGCTGCACCAGCTTGGTCACGGCCTGTTAAAGGAAGACAGGATTGATGATGCAATAAAGGTTTTTAAGAAAAACGTGCATGAATATCCCGGATCGTTTATGGTTACAGATGCACTTGCTGAGACATATATGAAAAAAGGAGAGAACAAGCCTGCTATTAAATACTTTAAAATTGCGGTAAAGCTTAATCCGGATTATGATTATGGTAAAAAAATGATAGAAGAACTAAAACTTAAAAAGTAATAACCTGTTAATGATAACCTTAACCTTTGTGCTCTTAGTGCGACCTACGTGCCCTTCATGGTTTTAGGAATAAACTTATAACAAACCAGCCCGACTGCCGCAGGCAGGGAACACAAAGGAAATTACAAAGAGCAATATTGGAGAAAAATTAAAAAGAGTTGATATGTATTTCCGACGTAAACTAAAACAAGAATTCAGTATTGCAGGTTTTATACCTGCAATGATATGCGTTTCGATCTTCTTTCTTGCAGATATATTCTTTGGCATCAGGGAGGCTATTTTCTCAGTATCCCTTTTCTTTCTTCTGTATGCCGGATTCTCATTCTGGATTTATAGCAGAACCCGGAATCAAAGTTATCTTGCGGCTTCAGTCTGGCAGCTTTTTGTAGGATTATCACTAGCAACGCATCCGAAGTTTTCATTATTTGTAAGAATCGATCCGGTAGTTCCCACCCTGTTATTTATATTTCTTCTGGCTTCAACGATATGGCTCTTTTACCTTTTTTTCACAAAAAGGGCAAAATGGAAAGGGCGCGA
>JADDYF010000095.1 GCA_015712185.1 Bacteroidales bacterium | reverse complement strand
AAACCCGATTCTCAAATCAAATACAGTGCTTTATCACCAAAGTGATATCAGTGATACAACCCTGTTGAGTCTTGTTGGTCTAAACACATATCTGTTTGCCGGGTTGCCGGCAGAAAAGTATACAGTACTGGCAATTCCCGATCCGTTGGCTTATCCTGATGAACTACCTACATATCTGGGTGATAATATACTTATGTACAATGCCATCTGGGTTCAGGTGAACGCACCTGTGAGCGGTAAAGACATAAAGCTGATCAAGAAACCTGCCACATCTTCAGGATCAGGAAGTATAACCGGAGTAATAGTTACAGGTTCAAAAAAGGGACTCACTGTAACCGAGAAAACAGGTGACGTTAAAGGTGATCCTTTATCAAAAGTATATGTATACCTGCAGGGTTCAGCAGACGCAAAGATTAAAGCATATGATATCAGCAGTGCTGACGGATCATTCAGCTTTGACGGACTCGAGAACGGATCTTATTATTTCCTAGCAGATTACCAGGCTAAACCAATGGACGCAGCCAATACACCTCTTGTCATCAGTGATACAAGAAAAGATATTGAGATACTTGCAACGGTTGGCACTGATAAAATTACTGTTACAGATCTTGCCACAGTAATCACCGACTGGGCAATGAATAAGTTAAAAGTATATCCTGTACCTGCAAATGATCACCTGAATGTAATAATACCCGAAGGATCATTCTCAGGTACGACTGTCAGATTGAGGATCCTCGACCCGTCTGGCCGTTATGTTTATAGTGATGAGAATGTTGAGCTTACAGGAAGCCCGATAACACTTAACCTTACCTTTCTTAAAGGTGGAATATACCTTCTGGAGGCAACAGATAGAAAAATAAGCCATAAGGTGAAGATTGTGAAGATAGAGTAACGAGTTTCTGGCATCCGGTTACCGGTGACCGCAGCCCGGATCTGATTCTCATCAAAATCCTCCCGATTCTAATTCATCTGCCCTGTTTGCTAATTCTCTCTTGAATCAGGAGTTTATTGTTCCTAGATTTAAAGGAATTAATGCTAACCTGGCTCTATCAACTTGATTCGTGTCATTTGAATAATCTTAATAATCTAATATCAATCTCTATGGAAACAACTCTACCAGTAATTAAAAATTTCCGGCTTTACCGGAATTCCATTCTTTTCCTTATTGTTAACGCCACCTGGCAGATCCCATTATATTCCCAGATCACCGGCACTAAAACAATCGGGGCCGGAGGGGATTATGCCACCTTCACCGCTGCTGTTAACGTACTGAATACCCAGGGGGTAAACGGTCCGGTGGTATTTAATGTTATTTCAGGGACCTACACTGAACAATTCACAATAAACAATATTGCAGGTAGCTCTGCGGCCAACAATGTGATCTTTCAATCACAGGCGGGCGACTCAACTGCGGTTGTATTGCAGTGGACATCAACAGCTGCTGCGGATAATTATGTGGTAACGATCAACGGGGGAAAGTACATCACCTTCAGAAAAATGACCTTTAAGGCCCTGGGAACCAGCTATGGAACCCTGGCTGAAATTAAAGGATCTGCAAGCAATATTACTTTTAATAATAATCTGTTCCTGGGACTTGATGCAAATGACGGAACCTACAATAAAACCATCCTTTCCGGAGATGATAAGAATCTTACCAATATCATCGTGAGGAATAACCGGTTCAGCAACGGAAGCCAGGCCATATTTTTCCAGGGCTATAATGATAAGTTTATTACGGGATGCGAGATCACTGACAATATAATAATCAATTGCGGATTTGCAGGAGTACGTACTAACTGGGTCTTTGCCCTGGTTGTTACCGGTAATGAAATTGAATCGAAGGAAAACGGCATTTACGTCAGAAGTGAAAGGGGCAATGGAAATTATTCTTATAACAAAATAAAAGCAGACTATTCAGGTATTGATGTTCAGCACAACGAAGCTTCCGCACAAAAAACCCGGATTTACAATAATTTTATATCCGTCAGCAATACCAATGCGGCATATGGAATAACTATTCCCAACACTATTATGGCTGAAATATTTAATAACAGTGTATATGTCAGAAGTAAATACCCTTTATCAGCAGCACTCAAGGCTGAAAGCGGTTCTGCAACGGCAGGTGTTGATATCAGGAATAACAATCTCGTTTGTGCAAATAAGGGCTATGCCTTATATATTATAACGCCTGCAGCCATCAGTGAAATGAGCAATAATAACCTATATACCGAGGGGAATTTTACAGCTTCATGGGGTGGTGAATATATTGCTGATTTATATGATTTACAGGCTGTCAGCGGAATGAATGAAAACTCACTTGCAGTATATCCTCATTATATGTCAGGCACTGATCTTCATACCATAGCACCCTGGCTGGATGGAAAAGGATCAGTATTGCCGGGATTAACTGATGATATTGACGGAGATCCGAGGGATCCTGTGAGTCCGGATATCGGGGCCGATGAGTTCATTTCTGATACTGATTTACAGACAAAACTGACCGGCATTTATACAATCGGTGCAAACGGTTATTATCAGGATTTCGCATCCGCACTGAACGATGCCATGCTCCGTGGAATATCTGGACCCGTGGTGTTTAATATTAAAAGCGGTACATATAATGAACAGATAAAGTTCCGGAGCATCCCCGGGTCAGGTTCAGCCAAAACAGTCACATTCCAGTCTGAAACAGGCAATTATGAAGATGTTAAGATTTCCTGGGCTGCAACAGCGGAGACTCCCAATTATGTGATCTCATTCCTCGGCGCCGATTTCATCCATTTAAAAAATGTCTCAGTGCATGCAACTGGAGAGCTTTATTCAAGAGTGATCAGCTTATCGCAGGGTTGCGACAGTATTGTTCTTGAGAACAATCACCTGGAGGGCAGAACTGTCGTTGACGGAACCGATAAGGCTTATATAATAAATTCCGACAGCAGTTACTTCAGGAGCAGGATTTTAAAAGGAAACATATTGAAGAATGGCAGCTATGGAATTTATATAAGAATTGAGAGTAATAACCTACCCTATTCTGAAGGAGCTGTCATAGAGGATAACAACATCACCGGAAGTGGATATTGCGGTATTTATATGCAATTCCATGACATACCCCTGATAAACCGTAACATTATTTCAGCAAAGTCAAGGGGTATTAGTTTAATCAGCTGTACAGGTCCTTCGGTAATCTCAGGAAATCATATCAGTTCAGCCGCACAGGAAGGCATTTACATTACTGCATGCGAGGCGGCCGCAAACAACAGGGGATTGATAGCCAATAATTTTATTCAGGCAGGGGGATTCTTAGATACAAAAGGAATCTCACTCTCAGGAACAGAATATTACTCTGTTTTGTATAACAGCGTAAATATTACAGGTGTTTATTTATCTACAATAGCATTTCAGATCACACCAGGTGCAGCCGGAATAATAATAAAAAACAATATTTTCTCTAACAAGTTCGCTTATACAATATCTGTAGCAAATTCGGCAAGTGTTGCAGAATCTGATTATAACGACTTTTTTAGTACAGGGCCGGGACCTTTTGCATACTGGGGGGGAACTGGTTTTGCAGATCTGGCTTCATTAACCGCGGCAAGCGGGATGGATCTTCACTCGATCTCAGCTGATCCGTTGTTCGTTTCCGATACCGATCTTCATACAAGCGCAGCCCAACTGGATGGAAAGGCTACTCCCGTCACCGAGGTCAGGAAAGACATTGACGGGCGAAGAAGGGATGCTGTTTATCCCGATATCGGAGCCGCAGAATTCGGACCTATCGCAAATTACTGGCCGGTTGCAGTGAATGATACAACTGCTGCTGAGACAAATGAAACTATAACAATTGATGTGCTGGCAAACGATAGCGACCCTGACGGTGATAAAATAACAATAACTGCGGCACGAACTCCCAAGCATGGTCAGGTAGCCATCGACCAGTCAGGGCTTGAGCTTACATATACTTCTGCGGCAGGATATGTTGGACTTGATAGTTGTATTTATATCATTTCTGATGATTACGGATTGAAAGATTCTGCCTATGTTTTAATCGATGTTGAACCATTACCACTGTTCTCCCTGACCGATATCGATATAATCAATCTCTCACACAGTTCAGTGGCTTGGGGCGATTATGAAAACGATGGTGACCTGGATGTGCTCATCACCGGATGGCTTGGAACGTATGATAATTATGCTTCGAGAATTTACCGGAACAATAACGGTAAATTTTCAGATTCAGGGATCGTGCTTCAGGGACTTTCTTCAGGTACTTCACATTCTGCCGAATGGATGGATCTTGATAATGACAACGATCTGGATATCATTATCACCGGAAGATTAAACAATTCTTCACTTATTACCAGATCCATAATCTATGAAAATACCGGAGGGAAGTTCACCGGGTCTGATCAGCCGGAATTATTACAACTTTCAGAAGGTTCAGTGGACTGGAGCGATTTCAATCATGACGGGAAGTATGACCTGCTGATTTCCGGAGGAAACGGATCAGCAACCTGTTTCACACAAATTTATGAGAATACCGGCCCTGATAATAACGGAGACTGGAAACTGAAGGCATATAATGCTGAGCTTAAAGGAATTTGGAGCGGGGAAAGCATGTGGGTTGATTTCGACACTGACGGTGAACAGGATATCTTTGTCTGCGGATTTGAAGCTGAACCGGCAGAATTGTACCATAACACTGACGGGATTTTCACTTCACTCTTTACCAATCTTCCTTCAGTGGGCAATGCAGCCTGCGATTGGGGAGACTATGACAATGACGGGGATATGGACCTAGCCCTCATTGGTAAATCAGGATCTGATTATCTGACAAAGATTCTCCGGAATGATGGCTTTGTAGGAAAGGTTTATACATTTACCGATATAGGAGCAACCCTTGTTCAGGTGTGCAGCGGCGATGTTGCATGGGGCGATTATGATAACGACAGCGACCTTGATATTGTCTATACAGGTAATACCGGAGCGCTTACTTCTGTTACGAAATTATATGAAAATGCAAATGGTCTTTTTGTTGAAAAATCAACACCATTCCGTGATATTGGAAGAAGCACACTGGCATGGGGCGATTATGACGGTGATAAGGATATTGACCTGATAATTTCCGGGTTCAGTCCTTCACTGAATCGCCCCTTCACTGCAGTTTACAGGAATAACCACGATATTGCAGGTCAGTTGCCATTGGCTCCCATAAAGTTAAATTCAGGAATACAGGGCGATGAACGCGTCCTTCTCGGCTGGGAGCCTGCCGATATCGGGATTGGCAAAGATCAGGGTCCGCTGACCTTTAACCTGAGGATTGGCACAGAACCGGGAGAAACAGATATTTTATCTCCATTGGCAGATACTGAAACCGGAAGCCGTAAAATAGCAAAATCCGGAAATGCAGGACTTGCAGTTTCCTGGATTATATCCGGTCTGACAGGAGGGCAAAAATATTACTGGAGCGTCCAGTCGGTTGATATGTCATTCAGGGGGTCTGAATTTGCCGCGGAGGAAACATTTGTTGTACCTTATAACAACAGCCTGGCCGGGCAGATATGGGATGGAACAGGTACCAATCCGATCCTGAAATCAGTTGTGGTGCTTTACCCTGAGAGTGATATCAGCGATACAACACAGTTAAGGCTCGATGGTACAAATTCATACCTCTTCACCGGTCTGCCGCCGGCAAAATATACAGTTCGCGTTATTCCCGATCCTGTGGAATATCCCGAAAAATTGCCTGCTTACCTTGTCGATAAACTGCTTTTATTTGATGCCGAATGGGTACAGGTAAGCGGACATGTTACAGGAAAAGACATTAAACTTATTGAAATGCCGCAAATCATTTCAGGTCCGTATCTCATTTCAGGAAAGATGATAATCGATTTCAGCGGAAAAGGTCTAACGATAGCCGAAAAGGGCGGGGATGTAAAAGGTGTACCCGCCTCAGGAGCATACGTTTACCTTAAAGGTACAACAGACGGACTGCTGAAAGCACATGATATTACCGGTGCGGACGGATCATTTGAATTCACCAGCCTGGCTGAAGGGTCGTACTATTTTGTTGCCGATTGCCAGGGAAAACCGATGGATGCTGCCAATCCGGCCCTTGCTGTAAATGATGCAAGGAAAAGTATTGAGATACTGGCTACCGTGGGGAGTGACAAGATAACTGTTGTCGATTTAAGTACAGGAACAGAGAAAATCATTCAGCATGGACTGAAGGCCTATCCCGTACCTGCAGGTGATAACCTGATAATTGAAATACCTGAAAACCTGTACGCAGGTAAGATGGTCAGGCTGAGGATCCTCGACATGTCGGGACGGGATGCTTTTATTGACAAGAATTATGATATTACGGGAAATCCTGTAACTCTTGATATCAGTCATCTGGCAGGAGGTATTTACCTGCTCGAGATAACCGATAATAAAATCAGGATGGGATTGAAGTTTGTGAAGATGAGGTAATGGTTTAAGCAGTGACCTGTTTCGGATTGCATCAGTTATGTTACTCCAACGTATAAGAAAACGTATAATTATACGTTGAATAAAATACTGCAGCTGATTTCTGATGCAAGAATGAAGAACATCCGGGTTCAGAATTCGGAATAGTTCTTCATTCCTTGCTTTCTTCTCCAGGATTTTTTTCAACCACTATGGTGCAGTTTGTAGCCAGCGCTGCAAGAGCACCAACGGCTGCGAATATCGGAGCTACGATAACACCTATCGCCCCGATTGTCAGTGTGAATTCCATAATGGTTTCATCCTTGTCGTTCCTGATAATGATCTTTCTTGCATTACCTTCCCTGATGATCTCCTTGACCTTCGTCAGGATCTCATCACCGGTAACCTTGAATGATTCCTGGTTTGATTGTTGCCCTTCTGCCATCTTTATATCATTTTTATTAAAAATCTATACTGGTTATGTATAAAATTAATTAAAAATTCTATTCTTTAAATCAGCCACTGATATAAAAACATAAACTTTAATCCGGAACGCGGAATCCGGAACTGCAACTCACAACCAGTAACCATCAACAAGCACCTGCAATAATTAATGTCGTGATTAATTGACTTTGATCTATACAAACCTTAACTTTGATATAAGAGTAAAAAAATCTATAAACCATAATTTAATGAGATTGCCATGCAGAAAAAGATCTTACGCAGGGAGTTCCTGCAGCTTACATTAGCCGGCAGCGCATTCTGCCTTTGCGGTATGAGCGGCTTGCAATTTGGACCTGCGCCGGCCGGATCACGGATCATCAGTCCCGGATGCAGAAAAACAAAGGTCAAAGTAGCCAGATTGTATATGGGGACCTCGGCAGGGCTCTGGCCGAAGCCAAATCTGGATTTCAGAAAAGAGATGCTGGTATACGAGGCGGAGTTTGATAAGCTGAAGCAGGAACTGGGCGATGTGGAGTTTATCGTAAGTGAGATGGTCACTACAGCCGAAGAGGTAAACAATATCAAATCGAGGTTGAAGGATGCCGACGGGATCCTGGCTATCCATTTAAGCATCGGAATAACTCCTGTGCTGAATGAAATTCTCGGGACCAGTCTTCCCGTGATGGTTTTTGCAGTTCCTTATTCGGGTCACGAATGGGCCAATTTCAGCGCATTGCTGAATCAGCCGATTGGAAATAAAATGGATTGTATCCTGTCAGGCGATTATAAGCAGCTCGCAGCCGCCATCCGTCCATTCCGTGCAATACATCACCTGAGAGAAGCAAAGATCCTCAACCTTACAACCAGGTCTTTCACCGAATATGCCGACAGCGTTAAAAGCAAGTTCGGGACTGAAATCAAGCAGATTGACCTGAAACGGATGCTCGAAGTTTATAATTCAGTCGATAATGCTCAGACCAGGGCTGAAACAGACAGGTGGATCAAAGAAGCTGCTCAGATCATAGAGCCGCCAACCGAAGAAATCTTCAATTCGTGCAGGCTCGCACTTGCATTTGAGAAGCTTATGGATGAAGAAGTGGCAACCGTGATGACTGTCGATTGTTACGGCAGTATGTTCACTCCTCTGTGCCAGTCACACGCATTCCCCTGCCTTGGTTTCACAAGGCTGAACAATATGGGATTGGGTGGCATCTGCGAATCGGATCTGCCATGTGCAATGACTCACATTCTGTTCCAGGGACTGGCAGGTAAGCCAGGATTTATAAGCGACCCTACTGTGGATGAATCAATAAACAGCATCATACTGGCACATTGTCTCGGCACGACTAGGATGGATGGCCCGGGCGGACCTGCTACCCCGTATAAACTGAGAACTATAATGGAGCGGCAGGAAGGTGTTGTCCCGCAGGTGGAAATGCGTGTCGGTCAGAAAGTCACACAGGCAATACTGAAAGGCACCGATTCCCTGCCATACTTTACAGGTGAAATTATCGCAGCACCTGTATCAGTAATGGATGACAGGGGTTGCAGGACTAAAATCACAGTAAAGGTTGACGGTGACGTGACAAAATTATGGAAGAACTGGACGCCTGGCTTGCACCGCCAGACATGCTACGGGGATATAACAAAAGAGCTCGGTTATTTCTGCAGATTCAAGGATATCACGATGTTTAATGAAGCTGTATAACAGGACCGATTCAGTCATATGACCAGGAAATGTATTCATAAAATTCTCAAATCAAATCAACAATGAGAAATTCAGAATTTAAAGCTGAAAATGACAGTGTAAAACAGGAGACACAGAACCCGGACGAACCTGCCAGGCCAAAGAAGTCAAAATGGTTCAAATGGTTCAGAATAATAGTTGAATATATTGTTGACATCTTTACCTGAAAGAAGACATAAAAAACTCATTTCTTTAAATGCCGGACATCACACTTTATTCTTATTAAGAATACGGAGATGTTGAAGTACAATAACCGTGTTCCACGGTGATAACTCTGTGATCCCGTGATTCAGACTGCAGGTAATTATAATACAATATATATTCCAGTGTAAATAATTACATTTGTTTCAAATATGAGATGATTCCTTTATTTATCTTTTACAAAACTAACTCATATGAGCAGATTAAAGATTATCCTGGCGGTTCTGATTCTCAGTGTTATCTGCACAGCAGTACTGATTCTTACGGGGAAAAAAGAATCTGATTCAGGGATATCGGTAATCTACCCTTTCAACAATGCCCTTTTCCCTCCCGAGTTTCCTGCCCCGAGCTTTGAATGGCGCAGTGAGATCCGCGATACATCCTTATGGGAAATCACTCTGGAGACACGCAATAAAGACTATTCGGTAAATTTCACAACCCGGCAGACCAGATGGAGACCTGAAAAATCGAGTTGGGACAGTATTAAACATTTTTCAGGTTTTGGTAAGATCAGTTTCAGGATAAGAAAGGCCGGCGCCAGGGCGAAGCCTGAAAAAATATATTTTCGGGTAAGCAGGGACTCTGTCGGCGCACCGATTTTATACCGGCAGATGCCCATCCCTTTTGTGATTGCAGAAAAGCAGCTCGATTCGATGAATTATATACTCATCGATCCGGGAAGTGATGATCCTCCGCATGTGGCGATGAGGGGGTTTCCGGTTTGCGGAAACTGCCATTCCTTTTCTGCTGACGGAAGCACTATCGGTCTCGACCTCGATGCCGGCCGCCGGGACAAGGGAGGCTATTTCATTTCAGGCATTGAGGATTCCGTGATGTTTAACCTCGGCACTTATATGTCGTGGTCGAAAATTGAAAAAAGAAGCACATTCGGTTTGTTTTCGAGGATATCCCCCGACGGCAGGTATATAGTCACAACAGTGAAGGACCGCGTTGTTACCTGGAGTCCTCCGCTGACCACGGCTGAAGGCTTTGCATATTCGCTGCTGTTTTTCCCTGTCAACGGCAACCTGGCGGTATATGACAGGCAGACCGGCATCCTGAAAGAACTTCCGGGTGCAAATTTCGATGATTATGTACAGAGCAATGCATTCTGGACGCCGGACGGGAAATATATTGTTTTTTCGAGAGCGAAAGCACTGCCAAGAGAAAATGATCCTTTTAAGCTTTCTGTGGAGGATAACAACCTTCTCAAACAGTTTGCCGAGAGAAAGACCTCTTTTAAGTATGACCTGTACAGGATCCCGTTCAACAATGGAGATGGTGGAACTGCCGAACCGGTAAAGGGAGCTTCCGATAACGGCAAAAGCAATTTCTTCCCGGCGGTATCACCTGACGGGAAATGGCTGGTATATTGCCAGGCTGAGAATTATATGCATCTGATGCCTGACAGCCGCCTTTTTATTGTTCCGGCTGAAGGTGGCAAACCCCGTATGCTTGACTGCAATCTCTATTCGCTGAACTCCTGGCATGCCTGGTCGCCGAACAGCAAATGGATCGTGTTTGTCTCAAAAGCCCTCAGTGTCTTTACCGACATGTATCTTACACATATCGACGAAAAAGGGAATGCCTCCATTCCGGTCCTGATGGAAAAGGCACGGGAGTACCAAAGAGTCTGCAACTATCCCGAATTTGTGAACCGGAAGCCTGATGACAAATTTGTAATGGAGTATGATTATGTTGAGCTGGCCCATATCAAAATGGCGCTTCACGATAACGACGTGGAGAAGGCAAAGGTTCTTTTCGGACGGCTGATGGATCAGCAGCCATTCCTTTTCAGCGAGGATTACAGCACCCTGAGTGAATACCTCTACAGAATGGGATTAACTGAAGAATCGAAGAAATACGCCGTGATGGCAGCGACCTCGCTAAGGTCGAATGTTCCTGAAGACAAGTAAGGCCTGAATCCGGACAGCTTACTTCCGCGGCAGGCCGGCTTCATTTCTAAAGTTTCGGAGAGTAAATTAACTCTCTGAAAACAAAATCAGATAATATCTTCAAATACCCCCAATTAGTCAAAATACCTGTTTTAATGGTTATCCATAATATTCTTACATATTCTTTTGATGCTTAATTATATGAAACATAGTTCCGCTTCCGTTTCTGCTTTGTTACATATTTCTGGTCAATATTGAATGATTTTTGATGAACAACATCATTATGTTAACTATTCCGGCATACCTGTAAACATTCCTCATTATTTATTTGACAAAACATTCCTGAAAGCATTTCATTTATCCACTGAATGGGCTTTATCAGTTTGTAATTGTTAGTGCCCTGGTTTACTTTTGACAAGAACAGAAAACAAATCCTGATGAAAGTAATTTATCAGATTAAGTCAGAAGAGACCGGCAAAGTTTTAATAAGACGAAGGAAAATAGCCAGAGCATTGCGCTGGTGGTTGCGTGAAAAGAGACTTATTTTCAGCTATGACTATTATATCAGGGAATTTTAAAGATAATGACATCATGAAAAGAGGAAAGCAGACAAAGACAAATAATGCGACAAAATATGTCCGCATAGATCCTTATACATGGATTGAGAAAAGAGTTGATGAACCCGATGAGGTAACCCGTCAGAAGTTTCTTATGAAAATATCCGAGGTTTTAGAGAGGCCGGAAATCAGGCTCAGGTTTTTAAGAACAAGCGAGATTTAGACCACAACCCCTGTTCTGATAATCCAGCAGAATTCCATACAGCGATTTCCGGTATTATTGCCAGTTTCCAGATTGTTTACCAGTTACTGAGGTGATTATTAATTTTAACAGAACCATCCGGGAAAGAGCTGAATCATCATAACCCAAATCTCCGGCAGCTCCATACTTTTTCAGAATCAAATCAAGGCCTTTCTTTTTTGAATTTATTTCATCGACAATAAGGACAGTACCTTTTCCCATAACAGAACGGTATCTGGAAGCCCATTTGCATGGTATTTTATTTCTGACAATCTCACTTGTAAATTCAACCTCAAAACTTACTCTGTTATCCTTCCTGATTAATTCTATTTTCCTGCCCGCAGGAGCCGAATGAATATAGATAATTCCATCCTTGTATCCATAGTTCACCGGGACAATATATGCTTCGTTGTTATCAATCAATCCAAGCCTGCATATATCAGATTTTAACAGAATTTCCTCGATTATTTTATTGTCTTTGATTTCCCTGTCCTTTCTTCTCATGTTATAAAGTGTGTGTTTACATATCTACTAAAGATAATCTTCTTTTCAACAGGAAATCTATGATATTATAATCATAATGCATTATTCACAAGATCCGATCCTTCATTAATATTCCGATCTTTATCAATCAGGAATATGCGAGATTATTGAGATAAATTTGATTTCAGCTTTTAATTATCGTAACTTACCTTGTTAATTTGACAATTGTTAACCTGTTTTAATTAAAAAACCACGTATGAGAGTAAAAATCTACTTAAGATCTATCGTGAAAGATAAGGAAAACTACCTTGCCCTGTACGATTCAAACGGCAATGTAGGTATCAATGACCTTACCACAGATGTGCTGCCAGGGGCAACTATTATTTGGAAATTAGACTGTAACAGTGGGATAAAGAGTATAACCAGAATATACTCCAAAGCGGAGGAACATCCTATCTTTAAGAGCCAGCCGGTGAATCGGTTGTTATGCAAGGGATTTAAACTTCAATTGGAAGAAGGAGTGGAAGGAAAAGAGAAGTACAACATTGAATGCATACTTTACGATAATTCACCACTGATTATCGATCCCTACATAAGGGTTCCACCTCCCCCCACCAAGGGATAGCACAATGTATTATCGTTTTATTTCAGCTTTTTGTATTGCCTTTTTTATAGCAATAAACTCAATAGCTGCGGTTAACGGGCAATCAACCGATAGTCTGTTGTATCTGTTAAACCATAACCTGGTTAAGGATGATGTTAATAAATACAGACTTCTTTGCGAGATAGCTTCAAATTCAGCTAATGCCGATACCATTTTAAAATATAGTGAGCAAGCCATAAAACTTGCTGAAAAATTGAATAAGAATCCTGCACAGGCCACTGCTTTAAAAGGAGTTGGCTACCTTAATTCCGGTGTGCTTGTATCAGCACTTGAATCTTTTATGAAAGCAGCCAACTATTACAAAGCAGATCATAACGACATCGGTCTGGCAGCGGTATATCTTTATATATCAGAAGCATATAACCTGCAAGAAAACCATGATAATGAGTCATATTATCTTAAAAATGCTATTGAAATCTACAGAAAAGAAAAGGATTCCATAAACCTGGCTTCAGCCTTGCACAATTTAGGCTATGCTAAATACAATATGGGGCAATACGATACAGCTTTAATCTTATTCTCAAAAACAAGTGAAATATACAATAGGTTGGGTTACCTTACCCGTTATGCCTATTGCCTGGGGAATTCGGGATTGGTTTATTCCAGGAAGTTGGAATTTGGAAAAGCAGAAGATCATCTTCTCCGCGCTATTGAAATACTTACCAAACAGGGAGATGAATATGCCGTTACACAGTATATGATTGAATATGCCGGCATTCTTCAGCATAAAGGAGAAATTAGAAAAGCCATAGATTATGCAACCAGATGTTTTGGTTATGCTACAAAGAATAGCATACTTGAGTTTGAACGCGATGCAGCCTATCGTCTTGCTCAGCTATATCAGGTTTCCGGCAGGTATGATAGTGCTTACCATTACCAGTCGTTGTATATAATCGCCAATGACAGTATTAAAAGCGATAAGAATATTCAGAAAATGGCTGATCTGCGTACGGAATTTGAAGTGGCAAAAAAGCAGGCAGAAGTTGATGTTTTGCAAAAGAAAAAGGTAATACAGCTTATTGCGATCGGAGGTTTGACACTCATTCTGTTGCTGGCCATGGGACTCATTTTGTTGTATTATTACAGCCTGAAACGGTCACAAAAGCTTACAGCAGCTCTTGATGAGCGTCGTCTATTATTGGAAAAGCAGGGCACAGAACTGAAAGAGCAAAACGACAGAATAATTAAGGCAAATGAAGAACTAAAACAATTGTATGAGATTACTAATAATCAGAAGGATGAAATAATCAGCAGTATTCTCTATGCACAAAGAATACAATCCGCGGTACTGCCTCAGGAAGCATACATAACTGAATTGCTGAACGAGAATTTCATACTTTATAAACCTAAAGATATTGTAAGCGGAGATTTCTATTGGATAAAACAGGTAAAGCACTATATCATACTGGCATCAGCAGATTGTACAGGCCATGGAGTGCCTGCTGCGTTTATGAGCATGCTTGGCATAAGCCTTCTGAACGAGATTGTACAGAGGAGGGAGATCACTCAGGCGAACCAGGTATTGAACGAATTGAGAAAACAGATCAAGCATTCACTCCGGCAAACCGGGAAAAGAGAAGAGTCAAGAGATGGGATTGATATAGCCTTATGTGTTATAGACAGCGAAAAAAATATAATGCAATATTCAGGTGCAAATAATCCGCTTTATTTAATAAGCAACAAAAACGGAGAGCCAGTATTTAAGGAGATTGAAGCTGATCCGATGCCGGTTGGTGTACACTTTTCAAGTGATAAACCGTTTACCAATCATGAGATCCGGCTTGAAATCGGAGATATATTTTACATTTTCTCAGATGGCTTTATAGACCAGATTGGCGGAAGCAACAATTCGAGATTCGGAACTCCAAAATTTAAAAAGTTACTGTCAGAGATACACGATCAACCTATGTATGAACAAAAAGCAATCCTCGAGCAAACTTTAAAAGAATGGATGGGAGGGCATCCCCAGAGAGACGATATATTGGTAATAGGAGCCAGAGTGTGATAATAAAAAAGCTACAAGAATTTACTATTGTATCATTGTTAAATTACAAATCACCGGGAGCTGATTTCCAGGGGCGGGCAGAAAGTTGTTACAATGATTAATTATTCTTAATACAGCGAACTGAAAAACCATTAAGCTTATTGGACAAATCGCCGGATAAGTAAGGCCCCGACCAGCCGATTATTACAATATCTGCATAGAGAGTACCGGGATATGCTGATGTAGACGTCCACCAGGAACCCTGATATCCAATATTATTGAACTGACTGAGATTAAACCCTTCTTCAAAATAATACCAACCTCCCGGAAGGGCTGAAAATCCCGATTCGTTAAATCCTCCATAGTTTGGGCTTAACCAATGTGTTGTTCCTTTTTCTTTCAGCCTGCCACCGGCAACGGTCTCATCTCCAAGATATGTTTTCAGAGTACTCCATTCGGTACTCGTTGGCACATGCCAGCCGGTAGGGCATAAATTACGGCTATCAGCCACTGCATACCAGTTATATAAAGCGCCGAAGACTGTTTTATAAGATGAGAGCTCGTTATTATACCAGCTAAAACCGTGAGTAGTTTCTGTACTCTCTGTTATATATGGGATTGATGTACCATCACTATATCTGGTGGTTCTGAGGTTCTCAGCCATCCAGACCTGGGTGCCAATCTGAATTGTCATATAGTCATTACCATCTATATCCGAAACAGAACCATAAGTCAGAACAGGATTAAAAATAATTGGGCTTACTGCTAAAGTAGTAAATTCCAGTTCATTACCGTAAGCTGTTCCTGCCCTGTTTATCGCATAAGATCTTACATAGTATTTAGTTGATGGCTGCAATCCGGTAATATTATTTATATCTGAATAATCCCAATCGTCAAATTTAGTTTTGTAATTACTGGTTGTTGGAACTGGAGAAGTTCCCCAGCAAATTCCCCATTCAGTTGCTTCTTCTCCGCCATTATCAATTATCACAATACCTGAAACAGCGCTTGCAACTGTAATTTCAGTAATTTCAGCCGTAGTTAAAGTAGCAAGTAAAATCTGTTTTAAATTGAATGGAATCTCATTTCCGTATGCTGTCCCGACGCTATTTGTTGCATAAGCACGAATATAATAGGTAGTATTTGCTGTTAACCCGGAAATATTACTTGAAAAAGTACCGGAACCAGTTCCGTCTGTGGTTTTAGTGTCGGCTAAAGTTGGGTTATGGACTGTACTCCAGCATACCCCACGGGCTGTTACTTCAGCGCCTCCGTCATCTATCACAGTTCCACCAGTTGATATAGATGTTTGAGTAATATCTGAGACATTAATAGTTGTCACCACAGGCAGAGTCGTTTCCTTCATACAGGAAGTAAAATAAATTGCAGTCCCGATTAAAAGAATAAGAACTGCCGAATATTTAAATGAGTGATTCATTTTGATATATATAATTAAAATCATCCATACTAACAATATTTATTTTAATAAGTTCATTGGATGTTTTTTCTATATGGTATCTACCGGACTTCTTCCTTGAAATGTTAATATGCATAATGAAAACGGAGATAAGGCACAGGCTGTGGATGCCGGAACGGACACTTATGGAATTCTTTGGACATTCTTTAATGCTCCCAATGTCGCAAATGCGGGTTATCCGATAATTTTTGATATTGAGGATTACTGGCGGAATGATATAATGCCTTCTGAAATGTCCGAAGTGGGGACTTTTGCTACCTTATCATATAAATTTATCGTTAAAGGATTCGTCCTTAAAATGGGATTGCTGGTACAATTACACCTGAATGCCAACTGTGATATAACAGCAGATGCCTATAAATCAATGGATGGAATGAGTGCCAGATTATAATATTAAAAAGGTACGGTCCTGTAAAAAGAAAATAATATCAGCCCCCGGGAATCAGCTCCGTTGGCCTTTTCATCTTAATGGAATAAATATTTCAGCATTTTACCTGGCGGGGTTTGTGTTCCCGTTCCTTGTGCCAATAATAATCGTGGGATTACTAATCATCAATGTTAGCTGTGAAAAGAAAAAAGATACTGAAGATAAAATAACTGATATAGATGGCAATGTTTATACCTCGGTTATCATTGGTACACAAATTTGGATGATAGAAAATCTCAGAACCACCAGATTAATCTAATTCTGATCCTTTTATTCATAATTATTTCATTTCTATAAAGGTATGAAAGTCTTGGTCACAAAGCACATAAAGAAGAGGCATCTCCTGCGGAATAAATATGTCTCGCTGCAGTACTACTTTGTGAAGTAGTAGAAGGAAATGCCGCCGAAATCAGATTTCGGAAATATCTTGTTCCCACCAAAATATTCCTGTCTTTTCTTATTGTGGTTGTGCGCGATGAACTACAAATTAAAGGATAGTGTTTTTAATTACAAGCAAAAACCTTATTTTTTATAATTCCTTTAACGGAAACACCATTCACTTTCATGTCAGTCCAAATTGTAACATAACCGCTGTTTCCTTTACTACAATCTGCTTTAACAATAAAGCAAAACATTGGGTTCCAACCTGCAACCAAATCTGTAGTACAAGTTATAACTGTTTGATTATTTTCATTATTAACAGTATATATTCTTTGTTGTTTCGAACCACCAACATGAGGAACAAAATATTCAATGTGTGGAAACGTAAATTCAACAACTGCTGCACTTACAGCTTCTTGGCTAAAATATTGAAAATGGGTCATTAAATCATAGTCACTTGCGTCATACACATTATCCAAATCATATTTTGTAAAGTCATATGCTGGCCATTGAGAATAGCGATATCCACTTGAAGGAGGTGGTGCCCATACTGAAGTTTGTAATACACTTGTATTATCCGTAACACCAAAGATTGATGCAACTCTTGCTGATTTCAACTGATTTTCATTCAGATTTACAAGGGATACATCATCAGATTTTGAACAACCGGACAGGAGAAGTAATGCCATGAAACCAAAATAAATTGTTTTTTTCATAATTAATTGTTTATTAATAATTTTCTTACTCTGTTAAAGGATTTTCAGATACCTCCTTTTGATTTTTACAGGAAAAATATTGTTCAGGGGAATTGCTAATACTGAAATAAAGATTTATATAATGTATTTTTTCTGTACTGGCCTATTCATATATTTGTAAATGTATAACATAATTTTAGATTTAATGAACAGTTTGTAATAATAAATTTTAAAAATCAAACTGTAATTAATTAACAACATAATCGTAAGGGTAATTATTTCTTATTTATTGATTGAAGTGACTGTTTAAATCACAATAAATGAACACAATAGGCAGAGGGAACCAATAGCCGGGATTATTAATTTAGAATTTTATACAGTGACGATATACAATGAAGTTATTGGTGACGGGGAAACAGTGGGTGTGTATTGGGGATTTTCTGTAAGATGTATTAAGGATTAAATAGCTTGTAAAAGATTGACAATTCCCTGCCCTCGGAAATCAGCTGGGGGCCTCTTGTTAAAATAAACTTGACTTTGGGTTTTTGGTGGTGAACCTTTATATGATAAAATAGATTCAACATTGACTCATATAAAAAAATATATGTGAAAGCCGTTATTTTATTTATATGCTTTTCGATAATTGTTTTAAACTCACCGGGTCAAGAGAAATACCTAAAACTGACAGGAGAAAAATCTGAATTTCCTAATATTTTGGGAGGAATAATAGGAAGATTAATAGAAAGAAAAGAAGGAGGATTAATAATTGAAAGAAAAGTTCAGGAAGGAACATATATTAAGATCAAATCTAATGCTGAAGAGCATAAAATAATCAGAGGCAAATTAGAAATCGTATATGACTCTGTTATTGCAATGAATGGCGATAGTATTTTAGGAAATAATATTGAAAAAATATGGGTAAAGAATACATCAACATATATAATTGGAGGTTTTCTGACAGCTGCCAGCCTAGCGTTATCAATTTATGTTATATATGGAATTTCGGAAATGCTGCCAGTTGATCCTAACGCAACTATTGCTTTCTTTCAAGTGTTTGCAATTTTTCTAGGTGCAGC
>JADDYF010000067.1 GCA_015712185.1 Bacteroidales bacterium | reverse complement strand
GATGCCGGAGGCATCCAAGTCTAATAGCCATGGTTACACCCATGGTCACTGCATCACACATGATTTACAACACCGGAGGTGTTGAAGAGAATTCAGGTAAATAAATATTCTTCTTTGTAATCAACACCATGTTCCTTCAACAATCCTATTAACTCATCTTTAAATGAGACAGTCTTATGATGCTCAGCCTGGTTTTTTACATAATTTATTAGTGCATTCTTGCTCGAAATATGATATGTGAATCCGCTATACCCAACCTGCCATCCCGGGAAACTTTAAAACAATGATTTTTCCCTGCATATCATCACATGGCTCGCTTCTTTTATATCCTTAACCAGATAAGCAGGACATTTAGTGGGATGAATATGTGTTATGATGTGAATGTGGTTACATGCTCCCCCGACAATATAGGAGTGACATGATTGATTCTTCAGAACTCCTGCTATATAAGCAAAAAGAATATCCTGATTTGCACTTGAAAGAAATGGTATATGATCTTTGCTGGCAAAGATAAGCTGATATAAAAACTGGGTATAAGTTGACATATTTTTACCTTTTAGCACGGCAATAAATTTACTAAAAAATTTGGATCAATTTATTCAACCCTCCCGACGTTTCGCTACGCTTCAGTCGGGATTTTCGTCGCTATGCGCCTCAAACTCCGGGGTTGAAACAATTATAACAATGATTTACCCCGGATGTAACCGGGGCTATTGGACTTCAAAGCCCCGCTTGGGCGGGGCAGGCTCTCCGGCTTTCATCAACCCGTAAACTCATAGTTGTTCGATGTTGATTGGAGAAAGGTTGTACACCTATAGACATAAGGACTCATCGCTCCAACTCAGAAAATGAAATAGTATTTGCCACATTCAGTCCACTCAAGGGCATGGAGTTATTTGGGGTGCTGCATTGATGAAAACAGGAGGGATGAATGGATGCTATGTTTATTTTGTCGATAAGGGAACGGAAAAGTATTTCAGGAACAGGATGGAATAAAAAGTCCTTTGCGAAGAATCGCAGAAGCTGATTTGCTCCATTTTCCTGGTTATAAAAGCACAAACATGATTGAGAACTGACACATCAACGTATAATAAGCCGGCTTTTAATACGTTGATGGTTCGGTAGACAGATAGGTGTTTCAGGCAAAGAAGATAATAAAATAAAAAAGGCGACAGGCTGCAGGAGTCTGACTCACGGTATAATGCACCATAGCTTTCTTTGATGTCCGTAGCTCAAGCGAAGGAGGTAGCAAAGGTGCATGCAGGCAGTCTGTCACATTGCATATAACCTAACACAGACTTCTGTTTGCATCGGCAAGCAGCACCCTGATGGCAATATCATTCGGACAGGCTTTTTCACAGCTGCCGCGGCAATACCTGCAGGCATCTGTATTATGACCTTCCAGCGCCCTGTACTGACGCGAAGCAGATTCTCTTTCTTTCAACGACTGCGAGTAATAGTAATACCTCAGTATAGTACCTACGGGAAGATGGACCGGACAACTCTTTTCACATTGGTTGCATCCTATCCGGCAGTTGAGAAAACCAAGGCTCTCCCTGAAGTCTGATAGCAGCCCGGCAGTCGGCGTATCGAGTGTTGTGCCGGAAAGCCCGACATATTTTTCTATATCCGAAAAGTTACGAAACCGGCAGCATATTGTGCTTACATCTTTATTTGTGAGGATAAACCTGTATGCACCCTTCTCGAGTTTATCCCTGTCATCAAGCCGGTACTTACGGAAGAAATCCCTGGCTTTCCCCATCTGGACTTGCTTCTTTTCATAGTCTCTTTGTTCAAGAATACCAAGCTTCTCTCCGCGATTCAGTATATCCTCATAGCCCTCGAACACACTTATGGGATTGGATTTCATTATCATCGTGCCAATATCCTTCGATTTACATGCCTGTATGATCCTCTCGCCCATATCCGGCTCCAGAAAGTTATAGGGAAAGAACAGTACATCATACCTCCCGTCATCAATAGCAGCCATAAGAATATCCTCCAGCGTTCCGCCAGGCTCCTGCCACCAGAAAGTCCCGTGGCATGACAGACCCCTGAACCTGATCTTTCCCTCTTTTTTAAGCCTGTCGCAGGCTTTATGGAAATTCCGGTCTGCCACTCTTACTATGCTCTGTGCCTGGTGCATCATGTAAAGATCGATATGCGGAGTATTCAGCCGTTTAAGGCTCTCTTCAGCCCTCGCGGCAATATCGTCAGAGGAATTGATCAGTCCAAGTGTGAGATTCACTTTGGTGGTAATAAACAGCTTTTCACGTTCAATATTCTTAATGACATTACCTACCAGGATCTCATTGTTCCCATTGGAATATGTTTCAGATGTCTCTATAAAATTAACACCCCTGTCAATTGCAGTCTTCAGCACAGGTTCCGAATACGGTACACCAGATCCGATATCCGAGATTAATGCCCCGGTCCTTCCCAGTCTGCGATAATCTCTTATCCTGGGAAGTTCCCCGCTCTGATTTAGCACGCAGATTGAATCATTGCAAGCTATTCCAAATCCTATTGCACTGGCTGCAGATGTTTTAATAAATTCCCTGCGGTTTAATCTTTGAGATTTCATTCTTCTTATTTTCATGTAGAGAAGAAACAGAAACACTATCAAAATTAAACTTAATAACCTTTTTTTCAAAGCCGCCATTGTATGGGATTACAGGCTGCTGGCTACAGGTTGCAATCTGCAGATTACAGATTACAGGTTGTTTAGTTTTGCTTGCCGGGGGAATTATTGTTCATTTCTTTTGCTCCTCCAAAAGAACCGAGGGACGCGATAGCGTGACGAGCTCGACGCAGTCAAATGAACCAAAGAAAAGAGAGTATGAAATACTTGTAAAAACTGTAACTCTATCAGGCATGTAGAATAGACTCCCAAAGACAAACGTACCATCTATCTGTGCCGGATGATGAAGCATTAGCTCCTCTAAACCCTCGAGTGCACGATAAACTTCACCCTGTTACTGCTTTCCCTGATCGAGATTTTTGGCGCCTTCAAGGTAAAAAGAGGAGTGGTGATAGTGGCATTATAAAAATATCCGTCATCATCTTCTGATTCATATTCCATTTTATACGCTTTTTTGTTTTTCCCTGATTCCGTATCTATCACCTTCACATAATAAAGCTGATTGATCTCTGTCG
>JADDYF010000061.1 GCA_015712185.1 Bacteroidales bacterium | reverse complement strand
AAGGTACCAATCGACAGCAAAGGCGATGGCAGTGTAATATGTCAGAACAATTAAAGATTTGATTTTTAAGGACATCGAATCCAGGATTTTAATACGGACACCGGAGCCGGTTGCCAGTCCTGCCATAATGCCTGCTATTATCAAGCCTGTCAGCTGATACATATTTCCGGCGGTAAGCTGCAGAGCCAGCAAAAGAATGATTTCAAAACCTGCCAGCGCTGAAGCGCTGAAATACATCATGAAATTCCTTCTCCTTACAGCAATCACGGGTAGTGCAAAAGCAAGGATCATAAGTGTCAGCGCGGGAATCTTTTCTTCGATGTCCCTGCTGAAATAATACGACTGATAATGAAAGCAGGCTACCGGTGAGGTGGAGGTATTAAGCCTGACACTTCGGTCAATGAGTGATGCTATCTCGGCTGATTTCTTTTCGATAAGGTCATCAGAAAGAAAATCAGAATTTACATAGACATTCCTTATACCACGCTCTTCCGCAAGCCGGCAGAAAGAAACTGACAGATCTTTATCAGATGCAATGAAATAGAGCTTGTTGCCTGCCACAGGTACGACATTCCGGAATACGGCAGCCAGGCTGTTATAGATCGACGAATACAGAGTGAGCGACTCCTTATTCAGGTAGTTCTCGCCCGGACCCGGTGAACAGGCAAACACTCCGTCCTCATTCATTATTTTTTTTACATTGATGAAGAAGTCAGTAGTATAAAATCTGTTTATCAGAAGAGTGGATGGGGGCGGGAGAAGAAGCATGACAGCATCAACACGTTCAGTACTCTTCTTTATGTAGGTAAAAGCATCACTGTTTTCCACAACAAGGTCAGATGATGGATGATCAGCATCGGATATCCCTGATTCAATGAGGGCAGGGTCCCTTTCGATATAAATAACCTTTTTGACAGGATATTTAAGCAGCTCAGGGAGATGTGAACTTAAAGAACCTGAAATCAGAAGGACTTTTTCCGGATTATTTTTCTGAAGCAATGCATAATGAATGTTCTCTTCCCGTTCAATTGCATCATCACTGTATTTTATCAGACGCTGGTTATAGTAAGTGCTGCGCTCACCTGCGTATTCTCCAATGGTTATATTTCCGTATGGTGTGTCGCGGGATTCTGTGACACTGACACCGGGAATAAGCAGCTGCCGGAAAAAGTTATCAGGCTCAGAAATGATTATCACCGACGAAATCAACAGTATTGAGACTTTGAAGATGATCTTCAGGATTTTATCACTGATGAAAAATGTCAGGAGTGTAAATGAAAAGAATAACAGGATTATCAAAAGAAGAAGCTGGTATGTGTTAAGCAATCCTGACGCTATGACTGATACTGTAATTCCTGCAGCTATTCCTCCGGCTGTCTCTACCGCAAAGGATTTTCCCGGGCTGAAATTATCTATCGTTGCGGCAGCCAGGATAAGCTTGACGAATGTAAATCCCGAAACGAGACAGAATGGGATCAGCACCAGGAATGTAAAAATAAGGCTTGTAAGGAAAGAGGGCGTTTCACCTGTTTCCATGAAAAGTCCCGCAAGAAGCAGTAACAAGATCAATGACAACATTGCACCGGCTGAAAAGAACAGATTAACCTTCCTGATGTCGTTTAGCGGAGAATTGCCCGCAACAGCAGCACCTGATGCTGATGCAATTAGCCATGATCCGAGAAATGTTCCTGCAATAAGCTCATACCCGCCTGATATATTCATCATTTCCCTGATGAGTAATAACTGGATGGATGTACTGGCAAATCCTACCAGAAAAAGGTTAATGATTACATTGGATGAGGAAATTGAGGAGAATTCAGGTTTCGAAGGTCTGTCTTCTGTTCCGGTGAGAAGCTTACCGAAATATGATAAATGCCATAAAAGATGGAATATCCCGGTAAAGGCCAGGATTATTCCTATCTCAACATGCCAGTTCAAAAGTGCTTTCACCAGAGGTATATTCCATTTATACCTGATCTGGAGAGCCATTATTACTCCTGCGAGGGCAGTGAAAAGGAATGCAAGGGCAAGGATTGAATTCCAGAGTTTACGGTGGGTTACGGGAGAATAAAAACCGGAACGGCAGAAAGCATAACTGATGAGATATAGTACTGATACAGTAAGCCCTGTCTCAATGAGATGATACATAATTATCTTCTGTTTTCCTCAAGTACCACGCCTTCGTAGATATATATCTCGGCATTCTTCCAGCCATCCCATCCAAGTCCCGCTTTATCACGTGAGGTATAACCGAGAAATTGTTCCACTGTCCAGTTATTTTCCGTGGCAACCTGGGGCAACATAGTCCCTGACCGGTAATCTTTTTTGATATAAATGCCATGCTTTCCCAGGACGATCTCGCTTATGCTGGTTATTTTCTTCATGGGGCCAAGCACGGTTATTTCCATTTCTGTCTTGTTATATTCCTCTTTGGTAAGCGGAGAGAAGCGTGGATCTTCAAAAGCAGAAGACAATGCGGATATCTGTACGACTTCATATAGAGGATCAGATGATGTGAACCGTCCGATACAACCTCTCAGGGTTTTGTCGATTTTTAATGTTACAAATGCACCCATCTGCTTCTTCAGATTCTCCGGTATCCTTGATTCATCGATGGTAATCCGCTTATTCTCATACAGCATCGTTTTTATGCTGTTCCTTGCAATATTGAAAAGCAGGTCTTTTTCCTCGCTTGTAAAAGAGAAGCTCTCAGAGGATTTTGGTTCAATGCGGGTGCCGCTGATTTTTTCTATAAGCGCAATTGAGTGGTAGCCAACCACTCCATCCCTGTCTCCGTAGGGTGTATCGCCTGAATTGCAGTAATCGATCCTCCTGTATTCGAGATTCCTGTCTCCTTCAGCCATGTAGAGCAGAGCCAGACCCGATGTCCATCCGCACATGCTGGTCTGTAAACCGGGCATCCTTTTGGATTCATTAGTACTAAGTCCATTTAAAAACGTAAGCGGATTTCCTGATACTATATTTGCGGCTGTTAAATTATCAGCTTCAATGGCATCTTTATATGTCGGATAATGTGAGAAATCGCTGCTTATCACGAAGAGATTATCGGGTGTGAACCATGGTTTCAGGGCATTGGCAATCTTTTTTATTGTGGTAGTATTATCAGTCCCTATGATAATCGGAACGATCATCGGATTCTCACTAAAGTGATACTGGATAAAGGGGATCTGTACTTCAAGGCAGTGGTCCTGCCTGTGCGCATCAACAGGAAAATTGAATACTTTATTTTCGCTTTTAAGCTTATTGGCAATCTCACGGTTTACAACTGCTCTTCCCACAGGAGTTATAAAATCGCCGGTATTATACACGGAGGCCCCGTCAAAAGCCATGATATGGCTCGATCCGATAATGAAGATATTACTGTACTTTGCATTTTCCGGAGCAGCAGCAAATGCAGAAGCAGCGATCTTCCCTGAAAAGACATAACCAGCATGTGGACTGATAACAGCCCTTACTCTCCAGCCTGCAGGTGATTTTTTACATTCCGAAAAGAGTTTCGCCAACTCGTTTTTCAGGATTTCTTTGTCAGCCGTATAAAACCTCCCTGATGCAACCGGCTGTCTGTCAGCTGATTTGTTCTGAGAAAAAATTTCCATGATGCAGAGGATTGATAGCAAAGCAACTAATACGGTTCGCATGATCGTTTGCTGTAAAATATCCAATAAAATTAGTGAAAAAACAGAAGAAAAGGAAGTATAAGGAGAATTGTTAGAGGAAGCCAGGATCAAATGAGGATCATCGATTCTTTCATTACCTCACCATTATCGTCAGTGCCATATATCTTTAGACCGACACTTATAACCGTATTTCCGATCATGTCAATTATTGGTCCGAGGGTGTCTCTGAGGTTATCGGAATCGAGGTTATCGAATTCCTCAATGTCGAAGTAGGTATGTATAATCAGTTCACCTTCCGGATCGTTTATGCTGCAAAGAGTCTTGACAATGCGCGCAAGCCATATAGATGACGCAGTGTTGAAATATTCAAGGTTCAGCCGGAGGTTTGTTTTGCGTCGTGGATCCTTAATGTATTCAACAACCCAGTCATTTACTGATTCATATACCTTAGCTGCATTCTCAGGTATAGATCTGCCTGACAATATAAGTTCCCCCGTTAATGGATTTAAATCAATTAGCGGAGTCTTAGCTGTTGGTTCTACAATTAAGCTCTTTAGTTCCATAAAACATCCCCCGTAACTGTGGTTTTATGTTATACTTAATCAAAAGTAGAATAACTTTTCAATTCTTCTAAGTTTCTTTATCAAAAGAAATCAGTCGATTGTCAAATATTTTCAACACTTAATATAAGAAAATCAATAAAATCTGAATTGACTGACGGTTTTAGGACCGCCTTTGATGAATTATACGTCAAAACTTTTAAAATGTTATATTTGCACGTCAAATTTCCAGCAGATGATGGAGCAGGTTCTTAAAGGGAAAATAAGAGAAGCAGTTGAGGCACTTTACAACACTCAAGTCTCCGACGATTTAATACAGGTTCAGGAGACAAGAAAGGATTTTAAGGGAGACTTTACGCTTGTTGTTTTTCCGCTGCTCCGGTTCTCGAAGAACACTCCCGAAAAAACAGGAGAGAACATCGGAAATCATATAATGACTGCGTTCCCTGCAGTCTCGGGATTTAATGTAATCAAGGGTTTTCTGAACCTCGAGATCGCTGATGATTGGTGGATTGAATATTTCATGAACATGGCTGCTGAAGAGAATTATCTCACCAGGTGCCGTGTTGCCAAACCCGAAGTGATCCTGGTTGAATATTCATCGCCTAATACCAACAAACCATTACATCTGGGTCATATCAGGAATAACCTGCTCGGATACTCTCTGTACAGGATATTATCTGCCTGTGGTCATAAGGTCATCAAAACGAATATCGTCAACGATCGGGGGATCCATATCTGCAAGTCGATGCTTGCCTGGGAGAAGCACGGAAATGGTGAAACCCCGGAGTCCTCAGAAATGAAAGGCGACCACCTGGTAGGTAAATATTATGTCCTGTTTGAAAAGGAGTACAAAAGCCAGGTCCAGGACCTGATGAAGAGTGGTATATCTGAGACGGAAGCACGTAATTCTGCATCGTTGATGAAGGAAGCAAGAGAAATGCTTGTGAAATGGGAAGCCGGCGACAGTGATGTGGTGAGACTATGGGAGATGATGAATAAATGGGTTTACGCCGGTTTTGATGAGACTTACAAAATGCTTGGTGTGGACTTTGATAAGATCTATTATGAATCCGAAACATATTTGAGGGGAAGAGAGATTGTCATTTCATCAATAAGGGAAAAAGTATTATACAGGAATGATGACAGCTCAGTGTGGGCAGATCTCACATCAGAGGGACTTGACCAGAAACTGCTTCTCAGATCGGATGGTACTGCTGTTTATATAACACAGGACATTGGCACGGCAGTTGAAAGACATAATGATTTTGGCTTCAACAAATGCATATATGTAGTCGGGAATGAGCAGAATTACCATTTCCAGGTGCTTAAGGCTGTTCTGAAGAAGATGGGTTTCAAGTGGGCAGACGGTCTTATCCATTTTTCCTACGGCATGGTGGAACTTCCTGAAGGAAAAATGAAATCACGCGAAGGGACTATTGTTGATGCCGACGATCTGATCGGGGAGATGAAAATGACTGCGAAAGAGGTCTCGCTTGAACTTGGTAAACTGAATGATTATGAAGATGATGAAAAGGAGGAGATATTCCGGAAGATTGGTCTCGGTGCTTTGAAATATTTTATACTTAAAGTGGATCCCAAAAAGAACATGACTTTCAATCCGGCCGAATCGATTGATTTCAATGGAAATACAGGCCCTTTTATCCAGTATACATATGCGAGGATAAAGTCAGTTTTCAGGAAGGCAGAGCAGATGGGGATTTCATCTGACACATCACTGATCCAGGGTGTTAAAGCCGTACCAAAGGAAATAGCGCTTATAAAGCTTCTCCGGAGGTTCCATGGAACAGTAAGTGAGGCAGCTGCCGGTTATTCACCTGCCCTTATAGCAAATTATTGCTATGAATTAGCGAAAGAATACAACCAGTTCTATCACGATTATACAATACTTGGAGAGGAAGATCCGGCAATCCGGAACTTCCGTTTGGAGCTGTCGGGAGTTGTAAGCAGGATCCTGAACTCTGCCATGTATCTGTTGGGCATTGAAATGCCTGAAAGAATGTAGCAGTCGGAAAATTAATATTTTACTGAAAGATGTTCGAAAATCTGAGTGACCGGCTGGAAAGATCCTTTAAGATTCTTAAAGGTCAGGGGAGAATTACGGAAATAAATATTGCCGAAACACTTAAGGATGTACGCAGGGCTCTGCTCGATGCGGATGTCAACTTCAAGATTGCCAAACAGTTCACTGACACAGTCAAGGCTAAGGCTCTGGGTCAGGATGTCCTTAAGGCTGTAAACCCCTCACAGATGATTGTCAAGATCGTGCATGATGAACTTGCTGCTCTGATGGGGGGCGACAAGAGCGAAATAAACATCAGGATCAATCCGTCAGTAATACTTATTGCAGGTCTTCAGGGATCAGGTAAAACAACTTTCAGCGGTAAACTGGCATTGTGGGTCAGGACCAAAAGGAGTAAAAATCCAATTCTGGTCGCAGGTGACGTTTATCGTCCTGCTGCAATCGAACAGCTCAAAATAGTCGGTACACAGGTGGAAGTACCTGTCTATACCGAGGAGGGGAATATGAATCCTGTCCAGATAGTGAAAAACTCCGTCAGAGAGGCAAAGATAAGGGGACATGATGTGGTAATAATCGATACAGCAGGCCGTCTTGCCGTTGACGAGGAGATGATGAATGAGATTTCTTCGATAAAAGAAGCAGTGAATCCCCATGAAATATTGTTCGTGGTTGATGCGATGACAGGTCAGGATGCCGTGAACACAGCAAAGGAATTCAACGACAGGCTCGATTTTGACGGAGTGATCCTGACAAAGCTTGACGGCGATACAAGGGGAGGAGCTGCACTTTCGATCAGGTCAGTCGTCAATAAGCCTGTTAAATTTGTCAGCGCAGGAGAAAAGATGGATGCATTGGATATCTTTTACCCTGTCAGGATGGCTGACAGGATCCTCGGAATGGGAGATATAGTGTCTCTTGTGGAAAAAGCCCAGGAGCAGTTTGATGCCGAAGAAGCAAGAAAGCTTCAGAAAAAGATAGCCAAAGATCAGTTCGACTTCAATGATTTTATAGCCCAGATACAGCAAATCAAAAAGATGGGTAACGTAAAGGACCTGATGGCAATGATTCCGGGAGCCGGAAAGGCTGTAAAAGATCTGGATATTGATGACAATGCCTTCAAGGGAATAGAAGCAATTATCAGAAGCATGACTCCGGAGGAGAGAGCAAATCCTGCAGTACTTAACGGCAGCAGGAGAAAGAGGATAGCAGCAGGAAGCGGTACAAGTGTGCAGGAGGTGAATAAGCTGGTAAAACAGTTCGACGAAACCAGGCGGATGATGAAGATGATGACAAAGAGCGGTAATGCTGCCAGGCTCATGGGACGAAAATAATTTGATAAATGTATATCCTTATTGACGGGAAAAAAATAGCCTCCCTGATTAAGAAGGAGATAGCAGACGAAGTCACCAGGCTTAAGAATGAAAGCAGGAGGGCACCACATCTGGCAGCGATTCTTGTGGGGAATGATCCATCGAGTGAGACCTATGTCGCGAATAAAGTGAAAGATTGTGAAGAGGTTGGATTCCTGTCGACACTTCTGCGGTTCGGCAACGACATAACCGTACCGGCGTTGCTGAATGAGATTGACAACCTCAACAAGGACACTGAGGTGGATGGTTTTATTGTCCAGCTGCCTCTTCCGGGACACATCCCGGGCAGCAAGGTAATTGAATCGATCGATCCGGCTAAGGATGCCGATGGATTTCATCCTGTCAATATCGGAAGGATGGTTGCAGGGATTCCGGGTTTCTTACCGGCAACACCTTACGGTATTGTCGAACTCCTTAAACGATATGACATCGAGACCACGGGAAGGAACTGCGTCGTTATTGGCCGGAGCAATATTGTCGGACGGCCGGTAAGCATCCTGCTTTCACAGAAAGGCATGGACGCAACGGTGACCGTTGTGCACAGCCGTTCAAGGAACCTCCGCGATATAGTAAGGCAGGCAGAGATAATAATTGCTGCAATAGGATCGCCGGGTTTTGTGACAGCTGACATGGTCAGTGAGGGTGCCGTGGTCATTGACGTGGGTACATCGAGAGTCCCCAGCTCTGAAACAAGTTCGGGATGGCGACTTGCCGGAGATGTTGATTTTGATAAGGTAGCGCCGAAATGTTCCTATATCACTCCGGTACCCGGAGGTGTCGGACCCATGACCAGAGTGGCGCTGCTAAGAAATACCCTTATGGCTGCAAGGATGAGAAAGTAAAGTCTTTTATTTACCTGATATTCTGCTATTTCGGGAATGTCACTCCCCTGAAGTAGAGGTCGTATCCGCCTTTGCCTTCAGGCCTGTTTGAAGAGTAGATCATCAGGTTGTTGGTAAAATCGTCATGCGATGCAACAATCGGCCGGTATTCATCTGATGAAGTATTTATATCAGGACCAAAATTAACCGCGGAGCTCCATTTACCACGTCTGAACACTGAATAATACAGGTCAAGCCCTCCCATACCACCCGGGCGGTTTGAGGCAAAAACCATGACATTCCTGAAAACAAACGGACACTTATCATCACCTGAGCTGTTAATGCTGTCTACCCTGACAGAGGGAGAATAATCGCCATTAAACCATTCATCAAAGGGAGTATCAGATGGCCTGCTCTTCAGGAATATCTCAAAATTACCCTGGGTGTTGGATGAAAAATAGGTGGTATCCTGGTTTGTAT
>JADDYF010000046.1 GCA_015712185.1 Bacteroidales bacterium | reverse complement strand
GGTCGAGCATCATTGCTCCGCACGAGATGGCTGCCAGCGGATTGATTACATTTTTACCTGTATATTTTGGTGCAGATCCTCCTATAGGTTCGAACATTGAAACACCTTCAGGATTTATGTTACCGCCTGCAGCTATACCCATCCCTCCCTGGGTTATCGCTCCCAGATCAGTTATGATATCCCCGAACATATTACCTGTAACTATTACATCAAACCATTCGGGATTCTTTATCATCCACATACAGGTTGCATCCACATGGTAATACTCGCGCTTAATATCCGGATAATCAGTTTGTCCGATTTCGTGGAATGCTCTTTCCCACAGATCATAAACATAAGTCAGAACATTTGTTTTTCCGCAGAGGGCAAGGGTGTTTTTCTTTCTTCTCTTCCGTGTAAACTCAAATGCATACCTGAGGCAGCGCTCTACCTGCATCCTGTTGTACACCATATTCTGAATAGCAACTTCGTGAGGAGTACCTTTTAGAGTCACGCCACCCATTCCTGTATAAACATCTCCCGTATTCTCCCTCACAACAACATAGTCGATATGCTCGGGTCCTTTATCTTTCAGCGGTGTAGCTACACCCGGATAGAGCTTTACAGGACGCAGATTAATATACTGATCAAGCTCAAAGCGAAGCTTCAGAAGGATCCCTTTTTCCAGAATCCCCGGCTTTACATCAGGATGGCCGATTGCACCCAGTATAATGGCGTCGAATTTTTTCAGTTGTCCCGGAGCTGAATCCGGGAGCACCTCACCTGTTCTCAGATAGCGATCTCCTCCAAAATCAAATTCCTCGAAATTGAGTTTAAATCCATATTTTGATGAGACTGCACTCAGAACCTTCCTGGCCTCCCTGACAACCTCGGGACCTGTTCCATCTCCGGGAATAACGGCAATATTATAGGATTTGCTCATAAATATTTAGCAGTTGTTTTTTTAGGTTGATATTAGAAACTGTGGTCTGGTCTGATCTCCCCGGCGATAACCAGGTTTTCCTTTCCGTTCATCCCTTCAATTATATTAAGCATCTTCTCTGTAGCTTTTATAGCAGATTCAGTCTGATCGGCATCCAGACCCTTCGTTTTGAATTCCTTCCCATTATGGTTCCATGTAATGACCGTTTCGACCAGTGCGTCCGTCCTGCCTCCGGGAGGAATGGAGACCTGGTAATCGGTCAGCAGAGGATAATCTTTTCCCAGCTTGTCGTAGATTTTTCTCAGGGCTTTCATGAAAGCATCATACTGCCCGTCGCCTGAGGAAGTCTCCTGGTAAAGATTTCCATCGATCTCTATCTTTACGCTTGCCACAGGTTTCAGACCATACGAAAGAGAGAGGGAGTAGTTCTTAATGAAAATCCTGTAATTTGTCTGGTCGTTGCCCAGAACATCTGCTATTATGAAAGGCAGATCTTCTGTGGTAACATGTTCTTTTTTGTCACCCAGCTCGATGACTCTCTGAGTTACTTTATTCAATGATTCAGGGCTGAGTGAGAGTCCAAATTCCTCAAGATTCTTCCTTATGGTAGCCTTACCCGATTGTTTGCCCAATGCATATTTTCTCTTCCTTCCGAATCGCTCCGGCAGCAGGTTGTTAAAATAAAGATTATCCTTTGAATCACCATCGGCGTGAACACCGGAAGTCTGGGTGAATACGTTCTCCCCGATTATAGGTTTATTGACGGGAATCCTAATCCCGCTGAACGTCTCAACTATCTTGCTGACTTTAGTTATCTCAAATTCATTAATCCCGGTCTCTGCCCCAAGCTGATCACGAAGCACTCCTATAACACTTGAAAGAGTCGCATTACCTGCTCTCTCACCCAGACCGTTAACAGTAGTATGCACTCCCCTTACACCGGCTTTGACCGCAGAGAATACATTGGCTACTGCGAGGTCATAATCATTATGTGCATGGAAATCGAAGTGCAACGCAGGATACCTGTCAATCATTCTCTTACAGAAGCTGTAAGTCTGATCCGGATTAAGGATCCCGAGGGTATCGGGAAGCATGAATCTCGTTATTCTCTCATCTTTAAGAGAGTCCATCATATAAAGAACATACTCTTCAGAATTTATCATACCGTTCGACCAGTCTTCAAGATAAATATTGACCTGCATGTCGAGCTTCACAGCTTTGGCAATAATTTCCCTTATATCCGAAACGTGCTGTTCGGGTGTTTTACGCAGCTGTTTCTCAAGGTGCCTGAGAGATCCTTTGCAGAGCAGGTTCACAACCTTGCAACCGGCGCTGTTTATCCAGTTAAGCGACAGATCGCCGTCCACAAAGCCAAGAACTTCAATCTTTCTTTGAAGATCGTTCTGCAGTGCCCATTCCGAGATCCTTTTTATTGCCTCAAATTCACCGGTTGATACACGTGCCGATGCAACCTCAATACGGTCAACTTTAACATCCTTAAGTAACAGTGTTGCTATATGCAGTTTCTCCAGGGGCGAATATGAGACACCCTGGGTCTGTTCGCCGTCTCTCAGTGTTGTATCTATTATCTCAACTCTCATTTATCAGCAGTATTTCTTAATTCATAAGCTTTAATCAAATCCCTCATGTTTAAGAGGTAGTCAACATCATCAAGTCCTCTCAGAAGGCACTCTTTTTTGTATGAATTTATTTCAAAGAGCACTGATTCACCAGCCGGGAGAACAGTAAATAATTGTTTTTCCAGGTCGATCATCACCCTGGTCCCGGGGTTTTTTCTGACCAGGTCCAGGAGTTCCCTTAGATATTTTTCCGGAACTTCCACCGGAAGGAGGCCGTTATTCAGGGAATTATTCCGGAAGATGTCGGCGAAATTGCTTGAAACGACAGCCCTGAAGCCATAGTCGTAAATAGCCCAGACCGCGTGTTCGCGGCTTGATCCGCAACCGAAATTTCTGCCTGCAACAAGTACCTGTCCGCTATACCGGGGATCATTTAGTATGAACTCCTTGCTTAAATTACCCGATTTGTCATACCTCCAGTCGCGGAAGAGATTCTCCCCGAAACCCTCACGGGAGGTCGCGCTGAGGAACCTGGCCGGTATTATCTGATCTGTATCAATATTCTCCAGTGGAAGTGGTACGCATGTGGTTTCCAGAAGTTCGAATCTGACCTTTGACATATTTAACTGTTTTACAATGCTTTAATCTTTCAGCAGATCCCTTGGATCTGTAATTTTACCTGTTACAGCCGCAGCTGCTGCAGTGAGAGGACTTGCAAGCAAGGTTCTGGAACCCGGTCCCTGACGCCCTTCAAAATTCCTGTTTGACGTTGACACCGAGAATTTCCCGGCAGGAATCTTATCCTCATTCATCGCAAGGCACGAGGAGCACCCCGGTTGTCTCAGCTCGAAGCCGGCATCTTTAAGTATCCGGTCAAGTCCTTCATTTATTGCCTGCTGCTCAACTTTTTTTGAACCGGGAACGATCAGTGCTGTTACATTTGAAGCTTTTTTCTTCCCCTTTACCATCTGTGCAAATGCTCTCAGGTCCTCAATCCTGCCATTTGTACAGCTTCCGAGAAACACATAGTCAACAGGATGGCCAAGTATTTTCATTCCGGGCTTAAAACCCATGTATTCCAGCGATTTGTTATATGATGCAATACCGGCACTGTGGCTGGCAATTATGGGAATTGCCTCGTCGATTGCCATCCCCATTCCCGGATTTGTTCCATAGGTGATCATCGGCCTGATATCTTCAGCATTAAATTCATGTTCACGGTCAAAAGCAGCACCCTGATCACTTTTAAGTTCCTTCCATTTCTTAACAAGCTTATGATAATCAGAACGGCTGCGGACAGAAGGTATCATGCTCAGATAGTCAATGGTTGTATCGTCGGCAGCTATCAATCCTCCGCGGGCTCCCATCTCAATGCTCATGTTGCATATTGTCATCCTGCCTTCCATTGAGAGGTTTTTAATTGCGCCTCCCGTATATTCAACAAAATATCCGGTTGCGCCATGTGCTGACAACTGGGAGATAATATGGAGTATTACATCCTTGGCTGTCACTCCATTCTGAATCTTTCCGTCGACCACGATCCTCATCTTTTTTGGCTTGTATTGAAGGATGCATTGTGTTGCCAGCACCATTTCCACCTCACTCGTTCCGATGCCGAAGGCTACCGTCCCGAATGCCCCGTGGGTTGAGGTGTGGCTGTCGCCGCAGACTATTGTCATACCGGGAAGAGTATACCCCAGCTCGGGTCCGATCACGTGAACAATACCGTTATCAGGATTATTAAGGCCGAACAACCGGATACCGTACATCCTGCAGTTTTCCGCAAGCTTTTCCACCTGCAACCTCGATAATGCGTCTCTGATAGGCAGGTGCTGATCTGTTGTAGGTATGTTATGATCGGCAGTTGCAAGTGTACTGGAGGGACGAAAAACCGGTATGCCTCGTTCTCTCAGTCCATTGAAAGCCTGGGGGCTTGTGACCTCGTGGATATAATGCTGGTCGATATACAGAACATCCGGTCCTCCTTCAATCGAACGGACTATATGGCTGTCCCATATCCTGTCAAAAAGTGTATAAGGCTGCATTATTTTATTTTTGAAATTGCATCAATGAATGCCTCCACCGATGCCGTTATGATATCTGTATTCACACCAAAACCGTAATAGATCTTACCCTGATGGTCAAGCTGGACGTGTACCTTACCCACATCGTCACTGCCTTTTGTAATAGCCTGTATCAGGAACTCCTCGAGGTGTACAGTTTTGCTTATCAGATGTTTTACTGCGGTGAATGCCGCATCGATCGGGCCGTTGCCTGATGCAGTTGAGGTATGGACTTCACCGTTAATTCTGACACCGACAGTGGCCACAGGTACTGTCGATTTTCCGCAGGCTACCTGGAGAAGCTCAAGCTTCAGTGATTTCTCTCCCTGGAATGCTTCACCTGTAAGTATCCTGATGTCTTCATCATTGACTTCTTTCTTTCTGTCGGCAAGGATCAGAAAACGATGGTATATTTCGTCAAGCTCTTCTTTACCGAACCTGAAACCCAGCAGTTCAAGACGGTGATTAAGGGCTGCCCTCCCGCTGCGCGCAGTAAGTATTATTGATGATTCCCTTATGCCAACCTCGTTGGGATCGATAATCTCGTAGTTCTCCCTTTTCTTCAGCACTCCATCCTGGTGTATACCTGATGAATGTGCAAAAGCATTCCGTCCCACTATTGCTTTATTTGGCTGTACAGGCATGCTCATAAGCGTTGATACAAGGCGGCTGGTTGCAAAAATCAGCTTTGAGTTTATTTCGGTCCTGAGCTTCAGATCGTGATGGCTTTTAATGATCATTGCCACCTCTTCGAGTGAAGTATTGCCGGCTCTTTCACCTATACCGTTAACTGTCACCTCGACCTGCCGCGCGCCATTGATGACACCCATCATCGTGTTGGCTGTTGCCATACCCAAATCGTTATGGCAATGTGTTGAGATTACGACCTTATCTATCCCCGGAACATTTTCCCTGAGATATCTGATCTTGGCGCCATATTCTTCAGGCAGGCAATATCCGGTTGTATCAGGGATATTGACTACTGTTGCACCGGCCTTGATGACTGCTTCAATAACCTGAGCGAGGTATTCATTTTCGCTTCGCCCGGCATCTTCAGCATAGAATTCAACATCTTCAACGAATTTTTTTGCATACTTAACCGCATCTGCAGCCCTCCTCAGTATCTCCTCAGGTGTGGTCCTGATCTTGTATTTGATATGAAATGGTGAAGTACCTATGCCGGTATGTATCCTTTTCTTTTTAGCTAGCTGCAGCGCTTCAGCTGCTACCTCAATATCCTTTTTGACTGCTCTGGTCAGTGCGCAGATGACAGGATTTGAAATGACTTTTGATATTTCCACCACAGAATTAAAATCGCCGGGGCTCGATATAGGAAAACCTGCTTCAATTACATCTACGCCGAGAGCTTCCAGTGCCCGGGCGACCTCAATTTTTTCAATTGTGTTAAGCTGACATCCCGGAACCTGTTCTCCATCCCTTAGGGTGGTATCGAAGATAGTTACCTTTTCGTCCATGTTACAGTTTATTTTAGAGGTTATTTCTTTTGTGGTCTGAGCTTTCTAACCGCAGCGCCGGCTCTCCATAATTCGGAATTCCCCATCTCTCTGAGTTCTGCGTCGAGCAATTTCTTATAGTCGGGTGAACCTGTCGATTTCAGTACCCTGACACACTCTTCACCCGATTTAACTCTTTTATAAAGATCAGTGAAAACAGGAAGAGTTGCCGCCTTGAATTTCGGGCGCCAGTCAAGAGCTCCGCGCTGGGCTGTAGCACTGCAGTTGGAATACATCCAGTCCATTCCGTTCTCGTCGACAAGCCGTATCAGGCTCTGCGTCAGCTCCTCAACAGTTTCATTAAAGGCTTCCGAAGGAGAATGTCCGTTTTCACGGAGCACCTGGTATTGGGCATCGATGATCCCTGCAAGTGCACCCATAAGAACTCCGCGTTCCCCGGTGAGGTCGCTGAATACTTCTTTTTCGAACGTAGTCGGGAACAGGTAACCTGATCCGATGGCAATACCCAGCGCCAGTGTTCTGTCTTCCGCTCTGCCTGTATAATCCTGGAAGACCGAATAGCTTGAATTGATCCCGGCCCCGGCAAGGAAGTTCCGCCGTACACTCGTGCCGGATCCTTTCGGAGCGCAAAGTATAACATCAATATCGGCAGGAGGAATAACTCCCGTATGCTCCTTATAGGTTATTGAGAAGCCGTGAGAAAAATAAAGCGCCTTTCCTTTGGTCAGGTGCGGTTTAATCTTTGGCCACAGGATCCGTTGTGCTGCATCAGATACAAGGTATTGTATTATGGTACCGTTACTGGCTGCTTCCTCCACCGGGAAAAGTGTCTGGCCGGGCACAAAGCCATCAGCCACTGCCTTATCCCAGTCAGCCCTGAACTCCGGCGCTTGGCCAACGATAACACTGATGCCGTTATCTTTCATGTTCATTGCCTGCGCAGGTCCCTGGACACCGTATCCTATTACAGCAACAATATCGTTCTTAAGAACTTCCCTGGCCTTTGATAGAGGGAACTCATCTCTTGTAACTACATTTTCAATAACTCCTCCAAAGTCGATCTTTGCCATGATATTATTTTTAAATTATAAATCTGAATTCAGTTCCTGTTATATGTTTCAACCTCCTCGGGCTTTACCCTGTGTGCTTCATCGAGCTCCCTGAGATAGGAGACAAGCTCCTTGACCTGCCGGGTGATGGCTACTCTTCCCGACCGGACAAACTGAAGCAGCCCGTACGGTTCAAGCTGGGCAAGCAGTTCGGTGATCTCGGTTTTATGACCTGTTTTCTCAATAACAATATATTCAGGCGAAACTTCAAGTATACGTGCATAATGGGTACGTACGATGTGATCGATGACATTCCCCGACATAAGACCCTTGGTTGTCACCTTGTATAATGCTATCTCCTGATATATAATCTCATCGGATGTATGTACAAATACCTTCAGTACCTCTACAAGCTTCTCCATCTGCCTGGCAATCTTCCTGACCATGTCGGGAGTTGTTTTCACCACCAGGGTAAGGAGATGAACACCCTTTACAGCCGATTCAGAAGCAGTTATGCTTTCTATATTTATCTGCCTCCTGGTAAGAATTATAGTGATCTGGTTAAGGATCCCAATGTGATTCTCACTGAATAGTGAGATGGTAAATTCCTGTTTCATGATTTATAATTTAATGTTACTTCTGACACTGATGCTCCCGGTTCTACCATCGGCAGCACATTCCCTTCCTTTTCAACTGATATCTCAAGAAGATATGGTCCCTCTGCCTCCAGCATTCCGGCAAGCGAACCTTTCAGATCTTCGCGTTTTTCAACTTTTTTCGCCGGAATCCTGAATCCCTGTGCAACAGTCACAAAATCGGGATTTACGAGCTCTGTCGAAGCATATCGTTTTTTAAAGAACATATCCTGCCATTGCCTCACCATTCCAAGGAATCCGTTATTCAGGATTATCAGCTTTACAGGTATATTATAATGGAGGATTGTTCCTAATTCCTGGATTGTCATCTGGAATCCTCCGTCACCAATGAACGCAACCACCTGTTTCTCGGGCTTTCCGGTTTTTGCACCGACCGATGCCGGAAGTCCGAATCCCATAGTCCCCATTCCACCTGAGGTTACAAGCGTATAAGGCTCTGTGAATTTGAAATATCTGGCGGCCGACATCTGGTTCTGTCCTACATCAGTGACAATAATTGCTTTTCCACCTGTCAGCTCCGATACTTCGCGTACAACTTCACCCATCCTTATGTCACCCGACTCTGGCCTGGTCTCCTGTTTAATGACCTTCTCATACTCGGTCTTGTCACATATCCTGAACTCTCTGATCCACGATTCATATGATTTTTGCTTCACAAGCGGTATTAGATGCTGGAGAACCTCACGTGCATCATTATGTATTTCGAGATCAACCTGGACATTCTTGTTTATCTCAGCCTCGTCGATCTCAATATGGATTATCCTTGCTTTTTTGGCATATTTTTTCAGGTTCCCTGTCACACGGTCATCAAAGCGCATGCCTATGGCAATTATCAGGTCAGCTTCGTTCGTAAGCAAATTCGGACCATAATTGCCGTGCATGCCCAGGAATCCAGTGTATAATCTGTGTCCCGTAGGGAAACAGGAAAGGCCAAGCAGTGTGACAGCAACAGGAATACCGGTTTTTTCGGCAAATTCCCTGAGCTCATTTACAGCACCTGAAATAAGAATGCCATGTCCGGCAAGAATCAGCGGTCTCTCAGCATGGTTTATCATTATGGAGGCTGATTCTATGGCCCTTGTATTTAAAGGGATGTGAGGATTATAACTTCTTAAATAATTGCATTGCTTGTATTTGAAGTAAAGCTTTTCGATCTGTGCATCTTTAGTTATATCGATCAGGACTGGCCCGGGCCTGCCCGTTGTTGCGATATAAAATGCCTTTGCCACGGCATCGGGCAGTTCCTGTGATCTTTTCACCTGGCAGTTCCATTTTGTTACAGGCATGGAGACACCAAGGATATCAGTTTCCTGGAATGCATCTGTACCGATAAGCCCCGACACTACCTGTGCTGTAATGAAAATTACAGGTACTGAATCGAGATAAGCATTTGCTATCCCGGTTACGAGATTTGTGGCTCCGGGACCGGATGTTGTGAAGCATATTCCGGGTTTGCCGGTTACCATTGCATATGCCTGGGCAGCATGGGCTGCACCCTGCTCATGACGGGTCAGAATATGTCGCAGTTTATCAACGTAATCAAGCAGCTTGTCGTATACAGGCATTATTGCTCCGCCCGGATATCCGAATATTGTATCCACACCTTCCGCAATCAGGCATTTTAAAAGCGCCTCTGCACCGGTGATGTGCTCATGTCCGTTAGCCCTGGCTGTTTCTTCATGTCGTTCCTGTTCAGTCATAAGATGTTTTTTATGTTTAATATTTCATTGCTCCGTTGTACCGTTGTACCATATTATATTATCCTTACTGCCCCCAAATCAGCTGAGCTTACAGTTGCTGCGTAGGCTTTCAGCGATTCGGCTATTTTCCTGTTTCTTTTCCGCGGTCTGAATGCACCTTCCCCCCGGATCGTCTCTTGTTTCTTCCTGTCTGCAAGCTCATCCTCCGTCAGCATAACATTAATACTTCTTTCAGGAATGTTAATACTGATGATGTCTCCATTCCTTATCAATGCAAGGGCGCCGCCGGCAGCAGCTTCGGGGGAGACATGACCTATTGACAAGCCTGAGGTACCGCCTGAGAACCTGCCGTCAGTAACCAGGGCGCATTTCCTGCCCAGACCCCGGGATTTCAGATAGGAAGTGGGGTAGAGCATTTCCTGCATGCCCGGTCCACCCCTGGGACCTTCATAAGTTATTACTACGACATCACCCTCCCTTACAATACCGTTCAGGATTCCTTCGGCTGCCTCCTCCTGTGACTCAAAGACCACTGCAGGGCCGGTAAATGCAAAGAGTCCCGGATCAACACCGGCTGTTTTTACGATACTTCCTTTACCGGCAATATTCCCATAAAGCACGGCAAGGCCCCCGTCTTTGCTGTAAGCATGCTTTATACTCCTGATACATCCCTTTTCCCTGTCTGTATCGTGGTTATCATACAATGTTTCATGAAATCCCATTTCGAGGCATTTCTGCATCGAGGGAGCGCTCCTGAAGTAATTGAATGCAGCGGGCTTTGCTTTCCCCCCGCTTATATCCCAGTCAGAAATTGCCTCTCTGAGAGACGGATAATCAATACGTTTTACAGATGAATCTATCAGGTTACCACGCTCAAGTTCGCCCAATATTGCCATAACACCGCCGGCACGGTTTACATCCTGAACATGATATCCGGCGCTTGGCGCCACTTTACATATATTGGGAATCCTTCGCGACAGATCATCTATATCCTTCATCGTGAAATTGACCTTTGCCTCATGTGCAAGTGCAAGCAGGTGCAATACAGTATTGGTCGAACCTCCCATGGCAATATCAAGCGCCATAGCGTTCATGAAGGCCTCCCTTGTTGCGATTGACCGGGGAAGGACGCTGTCATCCCCATCTGAATAATACCTGTTCGCATTATCCACGATAAGCCTTGCTGCAGTGCGGAACAGAGCGAGACGGTTTACATGGGTTGCCACGATTGTGCCGTTTCCCGGGAGTGCAAGACCCAGCGCCTCGTTCAGACAATTCATCGAGTTTGCGGTAAACATGCCCGAGCAGGAACCGCATGTCGGACATGCCGCTCTTTCGATCTCGATCAGGTCGCTGTCGCTTACCTTTTCATCGGCGCTCTCAACCATTGCGTCGATAAGGTCGAGGTATCTCTTACCATCAAAACCTGCTTCCATGGGCCCGCCTGATACGAATACTGCAGGTATATTAAGTCTTAATGCTGCCATCAGCATTCCGGGAGTGATCTTGTCGCAGTTACTGATGCATAACATTGCGTCAGCCTGGTGGGCGTTGCATACAAATTCGACGCTGTCAGCAATAAGCTCCCGTGATGGAAGTGAGTATAGCATACCGGTATGTCCCATGGCTATTCCGTCGTCGATGGCGATCGTATTGAATTCTGCTGCAAAGTATCCGAGATTCTCAATCTCCTTTTTTACCATCTGTCCAACCTCGTGAAGATGAACGTGTCCGGGAACAAACTGGGAAAATGAATTTACTATGGCAATAACAGGCTTGCCAAAATGATGTTCTTTCATCCCGTTTGCACGCCAGAGACTCCTGGCGCCTGCCATATTCCTGCCAGTTATTGTCTTTGAACTTCTAAGAGGATTACTCATTTCCTTAAAATCCTGTTTATAAAAAAAGCTTCCCGGTTATCCGGAAAGCTTCTGTATTTTTTATAGTATTACATATCATTCCCGGATCAAGTGCTGGGCACAAGAATGAGGATGAGGGCTATAATATGTAATAAAGAAATTCTCACTCTTTTGTTATAAATAGAAGCACAAAGGTATTCTATTTTTTAAAAAATCAAATAAAAAATGCATTTTTTCATCCTTTTATTCATAATCAGGCGGGATTAAGGACAATATTCTCCCCGATTGTTGTCTTAAATTTCAGCATTTTACCATTTAATCTCTCCGATCTTTTTCCATTACGGATAAGGATAACCTTGCCCTCTGTCCATGGATTGACCACTCTGCATTCGGATCCGCTCCGGGAAAATATCTGGAGGTAAACAACCTTACCGTCTCTGAATGATGATGATACAATGAAGTTCCCCCTGCACAGTAACCTGAAATCGGCATCCCAGTCGGCAGGCCACGCCGGGAAGAGATGAATCACCGGATCTTTTGCCGGACCAGGAGGTGAACTGCTGATCAGGGCATAATGAAGCGCGTCAGCCATTCTGCCCAGGTTCTGAACACCTGTTGTCTGGTAACCCTCCCTCAGGGTCATCCTGTTCGATAGTGTTTCAATCTCAGCTGTACGGATCTGATTTGCTATAAGATACCTTGTTGCTTCTGTCCTTCCCATCATGGTACCTGTCACTGCAAGCTTCGAGAGAACATATACCGGAGTATTACTGTTAATCCCATCCCTGAAATAGCTGTCAAATGTAGCATTGGCAATCCTTAACATTTCAGTATTCCCGGCTGATGGATTGCAGAGATCGAAAAACCACATAGGCATTGTATTTCCGTCAGGTCTTCCGGATCCCGGGCCCTGGACAACCGGAGGCAGAGACCTGGCAAATATCACAGGCGCACCAGGCTTGTATGATTCAGGATAATCGGTATTCAAAGGGAGACGGGAGAGGTTCTGCAGTAACTCTTTCCAGAGGATTCTCATCTCAGCATCGACATTCAGTATCTCTGAAGCCCTGATAGCAGCCGGAAAAATACCCATCATTGATGAAATTTCCTCGGCTGTATTATGTCCTCCCCGAACCGACTCGTTATCGTTTATATGATATATATGGTATTTTCCGTCAGCCTCTTTTCTGATATTCGGAAAATTCCTGTAGAATTCCGCAACACCTCTGATCAGCGGGTAACCTGTTGACCTAAGCCATTCTGCATCTTTTGTAAACTCATATCTCTGCCAGTACTGGTATGCAATTTTTGCACCTCTTGAAAAGATATGTGTAACATGACCAAATGTTCCGGTGCCCTTATCAGTAAAAGTCCATTTACCATCAACCCACCCTTTATCCTGTTTCCAGTTCCAGCGGCTCTGGAAAGGTGATTTTGTTGATGCATAATCGTCAAATTCCGTTGATTTTTCTTCCCAGGGTTTACGGACAAGATAAAGATCGCGCATTTCATCAGCTATGTTATCAGGAAGCTCAGCCAGTCCGTCAAATGATACAGTTTCAGGGATATAGATCCCTTTTGATCCCCATTGCCGGACTGCAGCTTCTTCAAGAGACGGGATCATCGCCGTATACATTCTGAACAATGGCTCCATAATTTCAGGACGATTGGCAGGGAAAAGTCCATTATAGAGGCAGCTCTGGTTGGCACCCCAGTAATTGTTACCCCATTTGCGTGCATCCCCTCCTGTTGTCCAGATCATCCCGTTGAATTTCGGAGGGAAAGAGCCCAGTGAGCTTGAAGCCATGACATACATGAAATAATTATAATTCTTTTCCACGAAATCTGCTTCACCGTCAGCGCTATGCAGCTGGATATACGATCTTTCCCAGAATGAGCTCCACCATTTCCGGTTTGAACTGAGTATCTCATCAAAACCCGTTGAGATGGCATCATCAAGATTACCAATGGCAAGAGTATCAATACCGGCATCTCTGTTAAACGTTGCAGCGCTTGATAAAAACATGGTGAAAGGCTCATTCCCAGGTTTTGTAACTATTTGCAGCTCAGAGTCATTATTTTTCCTGACTTTTGCCGCCCTGCCTGAGATCCCGGCAACAACGGCCGAACTGCAGTAATAATCACCTTCCTCAAATTTCTGCGTGAGGATAATCCGGTCTCCAGCAATTTTCAACCGTGAGGTTGCCGTATGACCGCCTCTCTTTACTACTGTATCGCGCAGCATACGAAGGTTTAATACTATTGGCTGCGGGATCTCTCTGAGGTCTTCTATCCTGATTGCAATAACATCCTTTTCATGCCAGGCAATGGTGGTGGTCTTTATCCCATTACCAGCAGTAGTGACAACACCGTCATAACAGGAAAGATGCTGTCTGAAACCCGGAACTGAAAAAACATCTTCTCCCCAGGCGACAAATTCAATATCAACAAAACCTGCCCCGCCACAATAATCTGTATTGCGTTCGAAGAAACTGTTTGAAGCAGAGTTGTTCCCAAAAATATCTACCCTGTTAATCTGGAGTTTCAGCGAAGATGGAGTTATCCATACCAGGCTTCCCATTTTGCCGTTACCTACAGGCATTCCCTCTTCGCTGCGCAATGCAGGTTTTTCATAAATCAGATCGGCTTTGGCAATATGGAGCTTTAAGTCAATCCTTTCCTGTGAATAAACCTGGTTTATATCTAAACTGACGGAAATCCACAGAATCAGTAAAATTGTTTTATATGTCAATGTTTTCATAGTAAGCAAACAGACCTGACCAGCGACTATTTTCTATTGTAAGACAAACCTTGCCATAAAGCCTCCGCCCTCGCCGAGCCCGGCTTTGATCATATCATTCTTTACTGCTGATCCGCGTGAGATCACTGCTGATGCGGGGTTTTCCGGATTATCTTTCAGTATAAGTGTACTGTAACTGCCATTTCCCAGAAACGAAAATGATAAATTCAACGATTTCGGCTTCACCCCGTTTATTACAGACAGGAACCAGGTTGTCCCTTTCCGTTGGGCATATACAGCGACTTCTCCTATCTCTGACGGAGGCAGGACAATGGTCTCATCCCATACCGGAGGGATGCTTTTAATCATTTCCGCACACGGATTTTCGAGGATATGAACAGGAGTAGCCGCATAGGTTATTACAGGAGCAGAATAGATTGCCGCAGTTGCCGCCTGATGAACCCATGTGGTATTCCTGCGGCGGTCACCGAAATGACAAACCGAATAATCTCCCGGTCCTGCCAGCAGCCTGGTAAAAGGAATTGTTGTTTCGTGTGATGCCCTGTCCATAAGCTTGCTCGATTCCATCCCTCTCACACCTTCGTAAATCATAATATTCGGCCATGTTCTTGCAAGTCCGGTCGGCTTGTTGGCTCCGTGAAGGATAAGGGAAAGCTGAAGGGCTGCAGTCTCATTGAATATTGATTCATAAAGATCTATCACTTCCTTTGCTTCATGGTCAAAGAAATCTATTTTGATACCGGCAATCCCCAGATTATGAAGCCGCCTGAAAAAATCTGCCCTCATCCCGGGATCCATGAGATCCTTTGAATGTTTCCATACAAATATTCCAACACCAAGCTTTTTCGAATATTCAACAAGGGCTTTTACAGAGTCGTCAGGCCAACGGCTCCAGAATCCTTCCAGCACATTGTATTCAAA
>JADDYF010000003.1 GCA_015712185.1 Bacteroidales bacterium | reverse complement strand
ACAACTATAAATGATAAGAATACCTTTTCCTACAGACACAGACCAGGTGAAATAATTTCAGGATGCTATGCTGTTTCAGCTTATGACCTGCAGGACAACGAAGGTGAGAAGTCAGTTACACACTGTGTCGATTCGTGCAACTTTTATGAAATACCGAATGTTTTTACTCCGAATGGTGATGATATAAACGACTGGCTGATTGCTAAGACATCGGGACTTGTGGAGAAGATCGACTTTAAGCTGTATAACCGCGGCGGATTGTTGATTTTCAGCACCAGTGAACCGAAGATCAACTGGGATGGCACCTATAAAGGAAGGATAGTATCGCCAGGTGTTTATTTCTATCATTGCGATGTTTTTGAGAGGCGTATAACCGGACTGGAGCAGATTCATCTTTCAGGATTTGTGCATGTGATTACGGAGAAGGGCGCTAAGATTAAACAAGTGGAGACTAAGTAAATTGTGAAGTAACAAAATGATGAAGAACACAGTATTATTAATAACAGCTTTCCTGATATCAGGTCTTGCAGCAGGTCAGCAGATCACCGACTACCTGTTGCAGGCAAAAGCCCTCTCGGAGTCAGGCAGACCGGGTGAATCTGTTGAGCTTTTATCCGGAGTCATAGGAAAAATTCAGGATGCCAGACTCTTTACCGGAAGGGCAGAAGCAAAATTACTTGGAGGAGACTTTTCAGGTGCAATCAGCGATTTTAATGCTGCAAATGACATTTCCGGATTCTCGGGTGAATACGGACTCGCAAAAATATATGCTTTAAAGGGCGATGCTCCTACTTCGTTGTATCATCTTGAGCTCCATATGAAATCGCCATACAGGAAAAGTGAGAAGGAGATATTGCTCGATCCCTCATTCAGTAATATTGAGAACAAGCCTGAATGGCGCATATTCTGGAGGAGGGACTGGTATACTGTTCCTGAACAGAAAACCTCCGAGGTTGAGTATTATGTATCTGTTAACAAGACGGAAGAAGCAAGGGAGATCCTTTCTGAACTTAAAAGAGATTATCCCTATAATAATCTTGTCTATTATGCCGGAGCGCTGATCGCTCTGTCCGGAAAACGGTTTTCCGAGGCAGTAAAGACACTATCAGAACTCCTCTCCGCTGAACCTTCAAATGAAAAATATCTGCGGGTACTTGCAAAGGCGCAAACGGGGCTTTCAAATTATGCAGGAGCATCAGATACCTATACCAGGCTTCTTAACCTTGGGGTTGCGGATGCACAGCTTTTGATACTCAGGGCGGAATGTTACAGGAAAACAGGGGAAAATCCCAGGGCAATTGCTGATATAGAAAAGTTCCTCACTTTTTATCCCGATAATAAATCAGCATTAAGCCTTGCCGGGAAAACTGAAGCCTCATCGGGGGACAATCTTAAAGCTCTTGAATATTTCTCCAGAAACCTGAAGCTTCACCCTGAAGATCCTGAATGTTATATTGACCGGGCAGATTCATATTTTGTATCAAAATCGTGGGTATGGGCTGCAAATGATTATAGTATGTCACTCGACCTGAAGCCTGACAATCCGGATGTCTGGCTCAGCAAGGGCATTGCTACGCTCAATATGGGAAAAGAAGATGATGCCTGCCACGATTTCAGGAAAGCGTTGAGTCTGGGTAACAAACGTGCACCTGAGTATATAAGCAAGTATTGTATTAAATAACCATGGATCCTGGGTCCTCGGTCCTGGGTTAGGTAAAGAACATGCACCGGGAACCTGAGAACCGGGCACCTTCCTACCTGATATGTTTCTTCAGCCGCTGGAACAGGTCGTGCGGTCTGAATGGCTTAAGTACAAAATCGTTGATATTCAGCCCGTCAAGCTTCTCCTGGTTGGCTGACATTATAGCGGCTGTAAGGGCAACAATAGGGATATTTTTTATTCTTGGATTTTCGTGGTTCCTGATGATCTTTGTGGCTTCGATACCGTCCATAACGGGCATATGGAGATCCATCAGAACCAGATCAAATTCTTCCCTTTCAAGCGCCTCAATGGCCAGTTGACCATCTTCAGCCTGTGTAACATTTACACCCCAGCTTTGCAGAAATTTATTTGCGACAAAAAAGTTGATCTTATTATCTTCAGCCACAAGTATCTTTTTGCCTTCAAGTCCGATATATGTTTCTGCTGACTCACCCGGGAGCTTTGGTCTCCCCTTATCTGCTATTGTAAATGAAAGACTGAAAGTAAAGGTCGATCCCCTGCCAGGTTCGCTCTCAAGTGCAATGTTACCACCCTGCAGTTCAACCAGTTTTTTACAGATCGCCAGTCCGAGACCGCTTCCGCCGAATTGTCTTGTTGTATCGGGAGTAGCCTGAGTAAAACTTTCAAATATTGTGGTATGTTTCTCAGGGGCGATCCCTATACCTGTATCATTGACAGAGAATTCGATTCTTGACTGGCTGTTATTTTTTTCGAGCTCCCTGACGCTTACCATGATACCACCCTGCTTTGTGAATTTTAGTGCATTAGAGAGGAGATTGGAAAGTATCTGATTAAGCCTGATAGGGTCACCAATCACATCCGACGGCAGATCTCCTGTCTTTTTTATTTTGAATTCGAGGTTCTTTGCCTTGGACCTGAATGAATATGATCTCATAATTTCATCCAGAAAATCATTCAGGTTGAACTGCACCTGTTCGAAAACAATCTTTCCCGATTCCATTTTATTGTAATCGAGAACATCATTAACCAGAGTAAGCAGGTGGTTACCGGAGAACCGCAGGGTTTTTATATAATCCATCTGATCATCCCTGGGATTACTCTGAAGAAGAAGATTTGTTATCCCTATTACTTCGTTCAGCGGCGTCCTTATCTCATGGCTCATTGTAGACATGAACAACTGTTTGGATTGAGCCGCTTCTTCAGCTTTCTGACGGGCTATTATCAGGTTATCGAGTATTGATCTGCGCTGGATCGCTATGGCAGCCTGATTGGCAATAATATTAAGAATCGAAAGGTCGTCAGGCGAAAACATGTTTTCATTATTGTAATCCTGAAGGCACATCACACCAATTATGTTGTTCTCAACTTTGAGCGGCGCCCCCATCCATACTTTGCATGGTGTTCCTACAAGATCAATCTCCCCTGACTCTTCAAGCTGCCTCAGGTCATTTTCCCTGAGCAGGACAGACTTGTTGTTTCTTATCACCCAGCCGGTAATTGTTTTCTTTGCAGGGACCTCCTTAAAACTGTCCTTCTCATCTGAGAAAAAGGGAAGGGTGATTGTTTCGGAGGCTTTATCATAAAGGGCAATGAAGAAATTATTTGTGTTCCAGATCTTATTTAGTTCATGGACAATAGTAGGATAGATCTCCTTGATATCCATTTGTTTAAGGGCGGCAGATGAGATATTATGCAATATTTCCTGTACGAGCTGGTTTTTCCGTTCAATGGTGATATCCCGGTAAATAGCCAGAAATGCGGCTATCTCATTATTGATCATAACGGGGGTTACGATAAGAGAGACATGAATTCTGGCTCTATTCCTGTCTGTTCTGATAGTCTGCAGCTCAACCCGCTGTCGCTCCGATGAAAGTTTATCAAGTGTACCTGCTTCCTGTTTGAGATCATCAGGAACAACCAGGTCGTTAATCGGTCTGTTGATAGCTTCCTCCGTATTATAGCCAAACAGCCTTGTAAACTCCTGATTGACCATCGTTATGATTCCGTAGGGATCGGTAATTGCTATAGCTTCGGGAGTAGAATCGATAAGATGCCCGAGGAACGCCTTTTCCCGCATTATCTGTTCCTCGTCATTTTTGTGTTTACTGATATCAATAATGGTTCCCCTGTACCCTATTATTTTATCATCGTGGAATACAGCATAAGAGTGCGTGAGAATAGGAATGCGGGTGCCATCCTTTTTTGTGATATAGTACTCATTACTTGCTATCTCACCGGGTGATTTCAGGGACTTCAGATTGCTGATCATTGTCTCGTAATAATCCGGAAAAAGCTCTGCAATGGTCAGTCCTCTGTTCAGATCTTCACCAGTGATCCCGAATAATTCGAGCCCTCTTTTATTGCCGTATCTTATTCTTCCGTTAACATCAACCTCATAAACAATGTTGGGCATCATCTCAGCAAATTTCTCAAAGATTTCGGCCTGCCGGAGAATATCGGTCTTCTTCTTCTGCTGACGGCCAGGTTCCCAGGTAATCACAATATTTCCGGATGTAAGCCTGAAGCCCATATAAAACCCTTCAGAATCATCACCTAATGTTGAAGCTGCCAGTTTATGGGCATCTCCGGTAATGCGAACATGGTGCAGAAGCTCCACAAGCTTTGGCCTGTTAATTAGCGGAGTTTCATCAACATATTTACCTATCACATCATTCTTGTTGAGGAACTCTACTTCCTCAACCATGCTGTTCAGGTCGATTATAAAGAACCTGTTATCATCTGAAACGCTGAATAATGCCAGGTAGCTGGAAACTGTATTGAAGATCTCTTCAAGTACGCTGCCCTGACTCTCTCTGATCTTTCTGTCCTTTACAGACCAGATTTCTGAAAATATTGAAAGAAGATAGGTTTCATTATCAAACCTGAGGGTTTCAGCAGAAAAAAGAAAAGGTTTCTCTTCACCATTTTTAGTACGTAGAGTGACTGCATAATCATCTATTCTGCTCAGCCTCGAAACAAGCGTTATATATTTGTTAAATTCCCCGAAATCAGCAAAGAGGTGTAATTCGTCCGAAGTATGTCCCATAATCTCTTCTTTTGCAAAGCCCAGTCTCTGGAGGAATGCAGCATTCACATCTACGTATTTGCCGGTATTGAGGTTGCTGAGGGCCATCAGCTGGGAGGTTGCATGGAATACATTGAAAACCATCTCACGGGTACCTTCATTCTTTTGGCTGTTGCCAGACTGGAATTCTTCAACCTCTTTTTCAAGTTTTCTGCATGCCTCTGCTAATTCCTCGTAGCTCTTTTCCTGATCCATCAATAGGATATTTAGAATTTCAGGTCAAAAATAACAAATAATGCATTATTTCAGATAAAGCATTAAGGTAATCTCAGTGATACTATTTAATCCTGCCTGCCTTGTTCAGTGCAATATAAAATTTACAAAATTCCCTCAGACCGCATTCCTGGCATAATGGATTTCTTGCTTTGCAGACATACCTTCCATGCAGTATTAACCAGTGATGTGCCTGATGCATTAATTCCGGAGGAGTATAGCTGGTCAGCTGTTTTTCTGCTTCGAACGGTGTTTTTGCATTCCTTACCAAACCTATCCTGACAGAGACTCTGAAAACATGGGTGTCCACTGCAATTACCGGCTTTCTGAATATCACCGATGCCACGACATTTGCTGTTTTCCTGCCCACACCGGGCAGCTGCCTCAGTTGCTCCGGATCAGAAGGCACCTTACCCCGGAATTCATTAACAAGCATCCTTGACATTCCTGAAAGATGTTTTGCCTTACTGTTTGGATAATTACACGACCTGATGAATTCAAAGATCTCCGAAGGATCGGCTTTGGACATTGACTCTGCATCGGGAAACCTTTCAAGCAAAGCGGGTGTGATCATGTTCACCCTTTTATCGGTACATTGAGCCGAGAGGATCACTGCAACTATTAATTCAAACGGATCGCTGTAGATCAGCTCAGTCTCTGCCACGGGGCGATGAATCCGGAAGTAATCAAAGGTCCTGTTGTATCTTTCTTTTATAGTCATCGGAGTGACGGCTACGTTAAGCACGGAAGGTAATACATTTTATCTTTGAATGATAATCAGCCTTTGCATAAACGTATTTTTGGTTCAAAATAAGCCGGAAAATGGAAATTGAAAGAGGGATTTCATAACTTTAACAGTCATTAAGATAACTGGTTTGGAAAAAGTTGTAATCAATACCTCGGGAGTCACATCTCAGATACTTGTCGGCAAATCGTGGGAAACTGTTGATGAAATGCTTCCCGGCAGCGGGACAATTATAATTACAGATGAGAATGTTTTTGATATCTATGGAAACAAATTTCCGAGATTGCCGGTATTGAAGATTAAACCCGGGGAAGAAAGCAAAAGGCTGGAAGTGATTGAAAGGCTGGCCGGACAACTTCTGGAGACAGGCACGGACCGTACCGGATTTTTACTCGCCATCGGCGGCGGAGTTGTATGCGACGTTGCCGGCTTCCTTGCATCGGTATACATGCGCGGCATAAGATTTGGTTATGTCTCCTCAAGCCTCCTGTCGCAGGTTGATGCCAGCACAGGAGGGAAAAATGCTGTTAACCTGGGAGAGACGAAGAATGTTATCGGGACATTCAGTCAGCCCGATTTTGTGATCTGCGATACTAAAATGCTCCTGACTCTGCCGGATATGGAATATCTTTCAGGTCTTGCTGAGCTTATTAAGACAGGTATAATTGGTGATAGATCAATCTTTGAGATAACCGAACAAAACATTACAGCAATCATTAACAGGGAATCCGGTCTGCTGTCTGATCTGGTCACCAGATCAGTCAGGTTTAAGGCAAAAGTTGTTTCAGAGGATGAAAAGGAGAGTGGTCTGAGGAGGATTCTCAACTTCGGACACACCTTAGGACATGCTGTCGAAATGCACGGATCACTCAAACATGGTTTTGCAGTGGCACAGGGCATGAAGTTCGCGGCTGATTTTTCAGTTGAGAAAGGATTTATCGGCAAAGATGAAAGAGACAGGATAATCGGTTTGCTGCAACGGTTCAGCCTTCTGGGGGGCAAACCAGTACCGGCAGAGCGGGTTGAACAATATATGCTTCATGACAAGAAGCGTTCGGGCTCCGATATACATTTCATCTTTATTGAAGAGATCGGTAAAGCATTGATCAGGAAGCTTCCGATACTCGAGGTAATTGAGTTCTACAGGCATAACACAACAGGTAAATAAACAGATTATGAATTCTTTCGGAGTAGTTTTCAGGATTTCCATTTTCGGAGAATCGCATGGTCCTGCAATTGGAATAATTGTTGATGGCTGTCCCCCGGGAATTGAGCTGAAGCCTGATGATTTTAAACCTGACCTTTTACGCAGGAAAAGCGGAGGCAGGGGCACAACAGAACGACACGAACCTGATATGCCCGAGATCCTGAGCGGGGTTCTCAACGGATACACAACAGGAAGCCCTCTTGCCATGACTACAGGAAATAAGGACACAATCTCATCCGACTACGATGCATTCAGAGATATTCCAAGGCCTGGACATGCTGATTTTGTGGCGGGAATAAAACATTCCGGATATGCTGATCTGCGAGGCAGCGGTCATTTCTCGGGACGGATAACGTGGGGTCTGGTGGCCGCAGGAGTTCTTGCAAAGAAAATCTGTGAACCTGCTCAGATCACTGCCAGCCTTGTTTCAGCCGGTGGTTCTTCTGATATTGAGAAAGTAATAAATGAAGCTCTGGTAATCCACGACACTATTGGCGGGATCATTGAATGCAGGATAAAAAACCCGCCCAATGCAATAGGAGAACCTTTTTTCTATTCTTTCGAGTCAGCAGTAAGTCACATCATTTTTTCAATACCTGCAGTAAAGGGCATTGAATTCGGTTCCGGATTTGCAGCATCTGCCATGAGGGGTTCGATACATAACGATCCAATCATTAATGAGAAAGGGGACACAGCCACAAACAATGCCGGAGGTATAAACGGTGGTATAACAAATGGCAATGAGGTTTATTTCAGAACAGCAGTCAAGCCGGCTTCTTCGACAGGTGTGAAACAAACAACTTTCAGTTTCAGGAAAAAGGAAATGACATCCCTTGAGGTAAAGGGACGACATGATGCATGCATTGCCCTGAGGATGCCCGTAATCGTTGAGGCTGCAACTGCTATTGCGATGGCAGATCTTATAATGATCGACAGAGCAATCCACGGCAATCGGCTTTAGGACGGCTCACGCTCAACGCTCACCGCTCACCGCTCAACACTTATCATCAACGCCTTTTTCGTCGATGATGTTATCCTGAACCTGTTATCCAGCCTTTCACCTAAAATCCAGACTATATTCCCGTCCGATTCAAGTAAAAGAGTGTTTTCCTTGTCAATTAATGAGAACTTCCTGTCAGTAAAATAGTCACTCACCTTCTTCCTCCCTTTCATGCCAAAAGGGTAGAAATAATCACCAGGGTGCCATTTCCTTATTACCAGCGGGAATGAGATCTTTTCAAGATCTATGCATGCAGTATCTTTCTTTTTAGGGATGTCAGACCATTCCGGAATACTTACAATGCTGACCCTGGAAATTGCAGGATGTCTCCTCAGGTCCTGCAGATCATTAAAAGTAACCGGTCCTGTTCTTTCATCACCAGGTTCTGAGACTATTAGTTCCCCCCGGTTTTTCAGAATCCTGTGCGAAACGGAAAAGAGCTGAGCCCCGGTCCTGCCAGAAATTAAATGGTACAGATCGTTCAGCTGGCTGCCTGTTATCCCGAAAGGTTTGAATAATTCGTATATGATGGTCCTGTTACCAAGATAGGGTCTCAACAAGAGGATATTAAAAACTGTTGAATCCTTCTTTGTGACTGATACCTTGCTCCGTATTCCTGAAATAAAAGATGATATTATTTCGTGGGCACCGCTTAGTCTTTCGGCGGTCTCATTAAGGGTAACCTCAACAGATGGATTGATCTCCTTAATTACAGGAATTACAAGGTGCCTTATTTTGTTCCTTATGTATTTGGTTTCAGTATTTGATTTATCCTCCCGGAATCTGATATTGTTTCCTTCACAGTAGTTTTCGATTGATTGTCTTGTCGCAAAAAGTAGCGGCCGGATAATAGTGTCAGCAGAGGGTCTCATACCTGTAAGTCCTGTGATACCTGTACCCCTTATAAGGTTGATAAGAAGGGTTTCGATGTTATCGTTAAGGTTATGGGCGACGGCAATGCTGCTGAATCCATTCTTCTCCCTGGTCTCCTCAAACCATTTGTATCTTAGTTCCCTGGCAGCCATTTGCACGGATATGCCCTTTTCCTCTGCGTATGCGGCTGTTTCAAATCTGGCTGAGTAGAAGACAATGCCATTATCAGCAGCAAACCTGCGGACAAGCTCCTCGTCGAGCTCCGATTCTGCACCGCGAAGACAGAAGTTGCAGTGTGCGATTCCGGTTCTGAAACCGGCTTTTATAAACAGGTGGGACATTACCATTGAATCAATTCCGCCACTGACTGCCAGCAAAATCCTGTCGTTCTCTGCAATAAGATCGTTTTCTTCAATATATTTCAGGAAGTCGTCGAGCATGATCATCCGTCTTTAATTCTATTTATATAACAGTATTGAAGGAGGTCCCGGTTCAAAATTATAAGGTTTAAGAAGCGCTTCACCCGATACGACCAGGTTGTGTATGCTTGAATAGCTCGGGAGGTTCGGGAAAAACCCGAGTCTTACCTGAAATGTCTTAAATACCAGGTGGTCGTTCCTGATCCTGATTCCCAGTCCGATACCTGACAGAACATCAGCGCTTCCGGGATACTCATAGCTTCCGAACATCAGTCCGAGATCAGCAAATCCGAAGAATGTGCATCTGAATCCGTAGAAATTTATCGGACTGAAGAGGACTGATTCTAAACTCAGCGTGATACGCTGGTTATCTCCTATTGAATCATTTCTGAATCCCGAAAATCCGTTTTCAGGATTAAAGATAAGATGTTCATCAGAATACCTGCCGAAGCCTCTTGTGTAACCGATGGTTGCAAAGTTTCTCATCCTGTATCTCCTGATATAGATAAGATTGGAGATTAAACTGGTCCTTACCGACAACATACCCTGTTCTGTACGTCCGTCATTCAGGAAGGTTCCAAAGCCGGCTGATGAATAGAAATACCCAATCCTTCCTGCTGATCCTCCATACGACATATTGATACTGGCATACATCCTTTTCTTAAACTCACTGATCTCATTTCCAATAGTTGCGTTTATTAATCCGCCATGAGGGATATCCTCTATCCTTCCATAACCATAAACAAGGTTGGTCTTATAGAATTTCTGAACAGAGAATCCGGCTGAACCAAGGAACATCTTGTATTTCTGAAGGTAATGATATGAATCGGGCAATATGAAAGGGTGAACGAATACATTATTATTTGTATACCGGGCGCCGATAATGATACGGGCAACCTTCTCACTGTTTATAAGAAATGAACGGGAGATCCAGTAATCCTGGAGGTTATATTTCAGCGGTTCAGGTTCAGGCAGTGTATCCAGATCTTCAGAAGTGAACATCTGTCTGACAGAGATTCCTCCGGCATATTTTGTAGTGGAACTTACAAGTTTGCGGCTCAGGTCGAAGCCATAAGTTCTTCTGCCCAGTCCGCTGAAGTAGAATAGATTCAGGTTAATGAAGGTTTTAATGAGGTTATCTGCCTTATACCTGATGCCGACTCCCGGGGAATGGGGCAGATCGGGGTCATAAGGTATTTCCAGTCCGATTTCGTGCCCCAGTCCGAAAATGTTCTTCTCGAAAAGAGATATCTTTCCTTTCTTAATGCCTGAAAAGCTCACATCGGCTCCGAGTGAGTAAACGTCCCTTGTCAGCACAATTATATCAACTTCCTCATCCGATACCGGGGCTATAAGTATCCTGGCGTCATCAATATACGGGAGTTCCCTGATCAGCCTTTCATTATCGCTCAGCACAAGGGGAGAAACTATATCTCCTTCAGAAAAGAGGAGGTTCTTCCTGATAATAATCTCGCTGGTGTTGATGTGTGTCCTGTTTAAAAGATTATCAGTCCTGTCAGGATCTGACGCCGGCGGATCGTTGATATTTGATCCGAATACCCGCAATTGCTGAACCTCAATATTCCTTATCGTCTTACCGGAATATAGTTTATAATCCAGGTCGCTTGGATTGGTTATGTATTTTGAATCAGCTGCCCGGCTTGGAATAATAAGTAGATTATAGAGCTGCCTCGTGATAAGTTTCTTTGAAGCTTTGACTTTGAGGGAGTCGAAGAATATGAGGCTTCTGTCCTTTCCGATAAATCCGTACGGGATCAGTTTTCCCGGATCCGGGGATAGAGAGTCATCGGGGAAAAATAAACGGCCGGCCTTCAGATGACTTATATTGTGTGGCCTGATAATATTTAATGTATCGGTGCGTGTTTGTTTCTGCGATAATACCGTGTTGTCAAAAAACAGAAGCGCCAGAAAAACTAAAAACCCTGCTATTCTCCTGTATTTTCTTCCGGTATTCCGCATCAGGTTTCATGAGAATTATTGATCAGGACATCGTCAGAGTTAAACTGAAAACCAAGTCGTTTGCCTGTTATTAGTTTTGAATGCTGGATCTTAGCTTCTGCCTGGCCCACGGTTGCAATCTTTACAGTATCGTAGGGCGGAACCAGCAGGTCAAATTCCAGTGAATACTGGATTGCAGTAGCGATGATTAGCTGCAGGGATTGCCGGCTGATCTCTTCGCTGCCGTAATTTGTAAAAAGCATTCCCATCTGCCGCTTACCTTCCACAAAATACTGTTTCTCGTGGTTGATGAATATCCTGGCAATAAGGTACCCGAGATCATCGAACCGCGAATACTTGAATGAATCCGCAAGGAAGTTGTATATATGTATAATCCCCGAGTAGGCATTGTATTTATTTTTTTGGATATATGCAGTTTTCCATGCCGGGTGCTCCCTGTCGAACTGGAAGATGTTTGAATGCATTGCAAACAGCAGAATATCACCTGCCACTTTGAGCTGGGCATCAAAACTGCTCCTGTCGGTATATTCCATCCGTATCCTGGAATCAACGCCTGCAAGGTTTGTATTCGCCTCTCTGGCAAAGTTTTTAAGGATATCCTTTACAATGCAGAATGATTCATAAGTATTGTCGTAAACCTTTTGTTTGAGGACCGATTTTTCTTTCAGGGTTACTATAATAGCCTGTTTCTTGTCATCCAGTTCAGACATGTCAAAAGAGGTTTTATGTGAGATTCAGATCGTCTAAATTAATAATAATTCATTAATACTGTATACCTGTCTGGATATCACCAGTCTAGTATGATCTCGCAAAGAGGACACGTTTTTTTGAAGGTTTACCCGAATAGATGCATCTGCCAACCTCCTCCGGCGCATCGAATGGAATGCACCTGATCGTTGCTTTTGTCTCTTCCTTTATCTTCTCTTCTGTATCGGCGGTCCCGTCCCAGTGTGCCATAATGAAACCTCCCTTATCATCGAGTGTTTTCACAAAATCGTCCCATTTATCGATGTAGAAGGTGTTTTGAGTTCTGAATTCTTTTGCTTTCCTGAATATACTGACCTGGATATCTTTAATGAGTCTTTTTACATTCTCAGTTACTGATGCAACAGGGATAGTTTCCTTTTTAAGAGTATCCCTCCGTGCAACTTCCACGGTTGAATTATCGAGGTCACGGGGTCCGAGTGCCAAACGAACAGGTACTCCCTTGAGTTCATAATTGGCAAATTTCCAGCCTGGAGTGTTGTTGTCTTTATCATCATATTTAACTGATATACCTGCTGTTTCAAGTTCAGACCTGATCTTTCGGGCAGCTTCGCTTATTTTCTGCAACTGTTCCGGATTTTTAAAAATCGGGATGATTACGACCTGGAAAGGTGCGAGGCGGGGTGGCAGAACGAGTCCATGATTATCAGAATGAGCCATTATAAGAGCTCCGATTGTCCTTGTAGATAGGCCCCATGAAGTAGCCCATACATAATCTAGTTTCCCGGTTTTATCAGTAAACTGCACATCGAAAGCCTTTGCAAAATTTTGTCCCAGGAAATGGCTGGTTCCTGCCTGCAGAGCTTTTCCATCCTGCATCAGGGCTTCAATGGCATACGTATCGAGAGCACCCGGGAAGCGCTCATTCTCACTTTTATAACCCTTTATCACCGGTAATGCCATGCAGTTCTCAGCAAAGTCGGCATACACGTTTATCATCCTTTCTGCCTCTTCCTGAGCTTCTTCACTGGTTGCATGGGCAGTATGACCTTCCTGCCACAGGAATTCTGCCGTTCTGAGGAAAAGCCTTGTCCTCATCTCCCATCTCACTACGTTGGCCCACTGGTTGATAAGTATCGGAAGATCACGGTAGGATTGTATCCAGTTCTTGTAAGAATTCCAGATGATGGTCTCGGACGTTGGCCTTATGATCAGTTCTTCTTCAAGCTTTGCTGTGGGATCGACGATAATTCCCTTGCCATCTTCGTCAGTTTTAAGCCTGTAATGTGTTACTATGGCACACTCTTTTGCAAAACCCTTTACATGAGCTGCCTCCCTGGCGAAGAAAGATTTTGGTATAAATAAGGGAAAATATGCATTCACATGCCCGGTAGCCTTGAACATACGATCCAGTTCAGCCTGAATATTTTCCCATATTGCAAATCCATAAGGTTTGATAACCATGCACCCTCTTACGGCGGAGTTCTCAGCCAGATCTGCCTTGATAACCAGATCATTATACCATTGTGCATAATTCTCATCCCTGTTAGTCAAAAACTTTGCCATTCTTTTGGTATACTATTTGTTTTGTTAACTTTTAAGAAAAGATTGCGTAAAAATAGATAAAAACTTTAGTATAAGTTTAAAAAACGGGAGGTTCAACATGAAAGCAAAATATTACATCGGCATCTTATCGGCACTGTTGCTTACGGTAATCCCGTTAAAAGCACAGTATGCTGATAACCGCGATTTCAGAAATAATGGCGCCAGTGTAGTAATAAACAATTACTACGATGATTATGACTACTACTATGCTTCAAGGATCAACAGGTTCCACAGGTCGTATGCAGTCTTCGATTATTATTCACCACTTTATACCGACGTTTACTGGTATAATTACAGGCCTTTCACCTGGGGATTGAGTATCTATGGAGGATCAGGCTTCGGAATCGGATTCTCCTACAATTACCCTGTATACTACTCCGGCTGGAGATATGGAAACTGGTACGGTTATAATTATGGCTGGTATGATCCTTATTTCGGAAGTTACTGGTGGGGATACGATCCCTTCTACTACAGCTGGTATTCACCGGTAGTAATTAATATTAGCTTTGGAAGATGGTGGGGAAATAACTACCGGGGCTGGCACGGCCATAACTACTGGTACAACAGCTACAGGCCGGTATACAATACCTATAATTATTATAACTATCCGGTAAACAGGTATTACTCCAGTGAATACTCAAATCGCGGAAAAACCATCGATTATAACAGTACAAATGCAGGTGGTGTTACCAGACGTGAAGCTAATCCCGCATCCGGTACAAGGACCGGGGTGAGCAGGGCAGGCAACAGGGAGATTCCAGGTACTACTGTTAACAATAATCCGGCCGGTACAAATAATCCAACCAGACGTTCTGCTGAAGTAAAAAATAATACTGTTAACCAGGGTAACAGCAACGGGAACGTTAATAACGGAAATAACCGGAACAGCAGAATTAACGGAAACAACGGTAACTTCGACCAGAATACCAGGAACATCGACAACAGCGGAAATAACAGGAACAGCAGGACTGACGGCAACAACGGAAACTTCAGGACAAACGAACAGCCTGCACCTTCAAGAAAAACTTCACCTTCCGGTACAGGATCCGTTATGCCCGAGAGAAGAAGTGCATCCACGTTACGTTCCGGTACTCCTCCGCGCACCGGTGCTGTAATGTCACAGGGCAGAAGTTCTTCATCTTCCAGAACAGGCAGCTCA
>JADDYF010000408.1 GCA_015712185.1 Bacteroidales bacterium | reverse complement strand
ATAAAAGAAAACAGTAGCTCTGTCCGGGATTGGGCCGGGCAGCCTGTAGAAACAGCATTCGTGATAAGTTATGGTAATGCAGTTATTGCAACTAAAAGAAGTACAATCCATTAAAATTTTTACATTCACTATCAGCCAGGAATTGATGAAAATATGTAGAATCTTTATAAAATCTTTATACTTTCTACAGATTCTTTTCAACTTCTTTATGTTACTACATCTACTTTTGCCAGGTTTATTCAACATGCTAAAAAAATTCTGATTTGTAAACAGATATTTTAAATGCAACATTATAAGTGATTTGTGGATAACGGATGGAGGTATCTGGATATTAAGAAACTCTCATTAGCAGGAGTTGTTGTTTCACTGGGCATTGTTTTCGGCGATCTCGGGACGAGCCCTCTATATGTAATGAGGGCTATTGTAACGGGAGGAAGAGAATTCAACGAACTTCTTATTTATGGTTCTATGTCCTGTATATTCTGGACATTAACTATCCAGACTACACTAAAGTATGTTCTGATAACAATGAGGGCAGACAACAAAGGCGAAGGCGGAATTTATGCTCTTTTTGCCCTCATGAAAAGAAAACCCTCCTGGGTAGCAATACTTACAATGGTCGGTGCAAGTGCCTTGTTAGCCGACGGTGTTATAACTCCTGCAATCACTGTTACATCATCTATCGAAGGATTAAAGTTGTACAACCCGGAAATACCTGTAATTGCCATTGTCCTGCTGATTTTTGCGGTATTGTTCTTAATGCAGCAGTATGGAACCAACATTGTAGGAAGTTCATTTGGCCCAATCATGCTTTTATGGTTTTCAATGCTTTCCATTTTAGGATTTGGTCAGCTTATCCAACATCCTGAGGTTTTAAAAGCATTAAATCCTTATTATTCTGTACTTTTCCTTACCAAGTACCCGGGAGGTTTTATTTTGCTGGGATCTGTTTTTCTTGCAACTACCGGAGCAGAAGCCTTATACTCTGACCTTGGACATTGCGGATTGAAGAATATAAGGATCTCGTGGTTGTTTGTAAAAACGGCCCTTGTACTTAATTATCTTGGTCAGTGTGCATGGCTGATAAATAAAGGCGGGCTTCAATCAGAAGTAAATCCTTTCTATGGGATAATGCCGGGATGGTTCTTGATCCCTGGGATTTTTATTGCCACCGCCGCGGCTATCATTGCAAGCCAGGCCCTTATATCCGGATCGTATACACTTATCAGTGAAGCAATATCATTGAACTTCTGGCCAAAGCTCAGGATTTTAAATCCAACATCTATGAAAGGCCAGGTTTATGTTCCATACGTAAACTGGTTCTTATGGATCGCATGTAGTTTCGTGGTTGTGTTCTTCAGGGAATCCTCCAATATGGAGGCAGCATACGGCCTCTCTATTACATTAACTATGATTATGACTACTCTGTTATTATCATTTTATTTATATCAAAAAGGGACAGATTACAGGTTAATCCTTTTGCTTTTAGTGGTCTACCTGACCATCGAAGGCAGTTTTCTGGTAGCAAATCTTCATAAGTTCATTAACGGCGGATGGTTTACTTTGCTTTTAGCTTCTTTGTTCTTCCTGATCATGTTTGGCTGGTATTTTGGCAGGAAGTTAAAGAACAGGTATGTTACATTTGTAAATCTGGATAAATACGTTGAATTATTTAAACTGCTGGCTGATGATAAATCTGTTCCAAAGTATGCAACTAACCTTGTTTATATAGTAAGAGCGAATAATCCTGACCAGGTAGAGTCGAAAGTCATCCAATCCATATTCCATAAACAGCCTAAACGTGCCAGCACATATTGGTTTATTTGTGTCGACAGGACAGATGAACCAGACACATTTGAATACAGAGTAACACATATTATCCCTGGAATACTTATAAGGATTGATTTTTACTTAGGTTTTAAAGTTGAACCTAAGATTAACCTTTATTTCAGGGAAGTACTTGAAGATATGGTTGAATCAGGTGAGATTAATCTTGAAAGCAGTTTTGATTCCCTCAGGAAGCATGGATTCCCTTCAGATTTTCTTTATATCCTTATCGACAGGGTTATGAGTCGTGATTACCAGCTATTAAAGAAGGAAAATATTACTCTTTTGTTACATAATATTTCGAGGCTTTTTTGCATTTCAGATGTAACTGCACTAAATCTCGACGCTACCAACACTATTGAAGAAAAAGTTCCTATTATTGTCAATCAGCCGATAACACAAAGAATATACAGGATGTATAATGATGAATGAAAAAGTACTTAGACTTATAAAGGCCAGAGGACTGTAAAACAAATTTCTTTACCATATGAATGGCAGAAGCCGGTATTTTACTTTTTTCATATACTCTCCATATCCCTTCAATCCGTTCATCAGTACTTTTTCTTCGTTCTTAATCCTGATAACCAGAAGTATCGGGATAAATATCATCGGGATCATACCATAAAACGAGCCTAAAACCAAAGGTGTAAATCCAAAAAGGATAATACCGGCCAGATACATCGGATGTCTTATTTATGAATATAATCCGGTATCAATCAGTTTTTGTTCATCCTGGATTTCAATCACTCTTGAAGCATATGTATTTTGCTTCATTACAATAAAGAACATCAGATATCCTGACATCATTAAAAAGGTTGAAAGTAAAACAACGGAAACAGGTACCTCTGACCAGTTAAATCTGAAATCCAGCCCTGGCACAATGAAAATGAAAAGACACATAATTATTGACAGGATCTGATAGGCTTTTTGAGTTTTCTCCTTTTCTTTTGTTTTCAGTCTCCTTGTTAACAGATCAGGTTCTTTTGCTAAAAGATACATTAATCCAAAAAACATTGGAATAAATAAGGCACCTATAAACAACCATCCGTTCCAGAATTTAAAAGAACCGGCTGTAACGAAAACCAGCAGTGACACAAAGAAAAAGGAAAGTGTATACGCCAAAAATGCCCTGATTATTAACGATGTTCTGCGTTGGGGTGTCATAACAATTAATAATCATTAGTGTCCGGACAAAAGTATTAAATTATACGTAAATCATAAATATAGAGGAATGTATGAAAGTTTTATTACATGTGAGGTAGAAAATAAAGAATCTGATTTTTGATAATAAGTATAAGAGATTCTGTATTTTTTCATGTACTCACCCCCTCCTTCGCAAAGCTCAGGTTTCCCCCTCTCTACCTCGTGTAGAGAGGGGGATTTAAGGGGGTGAGTAAGTGGTCAAATGAATGAAATTAATCTTAACTTTTACACTACTTGTTCAAGTTACCAATATTTGTCGGACAATACTGGTATTATTAGCAAAAAATTCTGTTTTAATGTACCAATTATCAGGTAAGATTGACAAATGGAGCTTTCTCAGGCTATGGACAGGTTTCCCTTGTGAACATAAAGGTTTTAATTGTGTTTTATATCAGATTACGGAGTCACAATTTATTTCCGGGTTATTGTTTTCGAATTAATACGGCAATTTAATTTCCTTTGAGATGTTTTCATTTGCAAATCTGTTCAACAAGGGAGATAATAAAGTCAAATCCCAAAAGAATGCTGATGCCAGAAACTTCCGCATTCCTCTTATAGGAGAGCGGGCACCATCATTTACTGCAGAATCAACAAATGGAACTATAAATTTCCCTGAAGATTTCGGCAGGAAATGGAAGATACTCTTTAGTCACCCAATGGACTTTACTCCTGTATGCTCAACGGAATTTATTGAGCTTGCCAACCTTCAGGATGAATTTGAAAAGCTTGAGGTAAAGATTTTGACAGTTTCAACAGATCCTCTTGAAACACATAAACAATGGAAGACGACTCTTGAAAGGATTGAATATAAGGGATACCCAAAGCTTCAGATTAATTTTCCGATTTTGGATGATTCCAGCCTTGTGATTTCAAAGCTTTATGGGATGATCCATGCAGAATCGGACAACAATCGAGACGTAAGGGGGGTATTTATAATTGATCCCGATAATAAAATCAGGGCAGAATACTTTTATCCTCAGGAAGTGGGCAGAAATATGGATGAGTTTCTCAGGACGGCTATGGCTCTTCAGGTAACTGATAAGCATGAAGTAATGACTCCTGCCAATTGGAAGACCGGAAATGATGTACTGGTTCCCTTTCCTCTTAAAGCAAATATGTCAACCATGAATAAAGAATCAGGAGAATATTATCAGTTTTCATGGTTCATGATATTTAAAAAAGGAATTCGGGGAAACACGTAGTAGTAAAACTCCGCCTTCTTCACCCTGATGAATCGGGACTTCAAACAAACAGGAATTCAGGAACAGATGCGACCTGGTTTGGAGGAATGTCATTTGTTAAGCTGGAAACAAGAACAAATAAAAGGGACAATGATATAACAGTGATAATTATAGTTTCTCTCTTCTGACCAGATGATTAATTGGTTGTTAATCAACTGAAATTAATACCTTAATTCTATTACTGATGTGTTGATTGCTCCAAAACCAATCATTATAACTTCACCATTTTTTACTTTTGCAAGTGCAGTAACATTCATAGCCTCGCTTTGAGGGCTATATTTCTTTTGACTGAAAGTTGCCCACGTATCATTTGTCAGAAATATATCACCATAAGGCAGATAACCAGTTTCATAATGCTGACCTATTCCGATACATCTGTTCTCATCAATGAAAAGAAAATTAAATGCACTGTCCGGCACGGTGAAGGATTTATTCCCTGTGCTTAAATCAATAAACATGCCGGTCCGGCATTTCGCAAAGGATTTTGATTCTGCAAAATATATTTTTCTGATATGGTCACCTGTATTTGATTGCATTGGCAGCCATGTATTGCCTGCGTCGACAGATTTGAAATATTTTCCGTTATCAGAGGTGGAGTATCCTTCACCTGCATCTTTAAAACTCACATCATTAATATTCTCAGAGATAACACCCACTACCTCCGACCAGGTCTGCCCTCCGTCAGTCGTTTTTCTGAAAAGTTTCTTCCCGGAAACAAAACCGGTAGTATTATTAAGAAAGAACATCCCCGCTGGTCTCTCTTTATCCGGGGTGTTCAGATTGATTAACTGCCATGTCTGACCTGCATTTACTGTTTTTAAAAGATAGCCTCCTGAAGTATCGCCTCCAATAATGTATCCGACCTGGCTATCTGTGAACTGAATTTTGCTGAGAAAGAAATCAACCGGAGATAATAATTTCTCCCAGTTATGACCACCATCTGTTGTTTTAATGATAGTTCCAAAATTAGTAATCGCAAATCCAACATTTTCATTGATGAAGGTAAGGTCTGTATAAAGACCTCCGGGAATATTTGTCTGCAAGATTTTAAGACTGTCCGTTGACAGGTCTGGAATATCCATTGGGGGTTCACCATCCTTTTCACATGAAGCCAGAAAGAAAAGGAGGTTAATTATTACGATGATTATTTTTTGTGTATTCATATTTTAAACCAGAGATAATGTTACTATAAGAAAAGACGAAGGAGCTTCCTATAAATAAATATTTATAGAAAAAACTCTGACTACGTTTCTTAATCCTGTCTAATTTAAAATGTTATTGGAAAAAGAATCGACTGCAATTTACATTCTGTCAATCCGGATAAACAAATGATACATTTTTTCTCTTTGTTAGCCTGGATTAACACTTTGGCGGCAAAGAATACAATAAAATTGCAGCAGTAATGATACATATTATATACCTGAGGTCAGTTATGTCAGATCCAATAGCCATATGAATAAAACTTAATTTGTTTTCAAAAATATATTCAAAAAATTTGGAAATATTAAAATCAATATATAAATTTGTATTTATATAAACAACCTTTTATATGGATGATCTGAAAAAACTTCAACTGATTTTCCAAACATTATCTGACTATAACCGGCTGGGAATAATAAGATTCATCTGTGAAAGAGAAAGTTCTGTCGGAGAAATTGTGAAAGCGACAAAATTATCACAGCCACTCGTATCCCATCATCTTAGGGTTCTAAAGGAAAATGGGATTCTTGAGACTAAAAGGAATGGGCCATTTATATTTTATTACATAAGAGATAAAAGAATCCTTGATGCAATTAATCTTTTCCAGGAACTTTTTAAGAACTCCGATATAAAAGACAGAACCAGTTCCAAATTCTGTTCTGGTTGGATAATTAGTAACCACAATAATAAAACAAAGGAGGACAGGCAATGACAATTAAAGAAAAATTCATGAACGAGATCATGGAAAATCAATTTAAGAACATGACATCTGAAGAAAAAAAACAGATGATGGAATCCATGATGGAAAAATTCTTCTCATCGATGTCTGATGATGAAAAGAAAGATCTGATGTCCGGTATGATGGGCAAAATGATGGGAAATAATCCTATGATGGGCATGATGTCAATGATGATGGGCAGAAAAGGTCAAAAACCTGAAAAAGGAGATGATCAGGGCAAAATGCCATGGGATATGTGCTGTGAGATGATGACCGGGATGAAGGAAACCGCAAATACTGCAAAATTTGCTACATCCGAATTGAGAGGATTGTTTGATGAATGGTGCCAGCAAATTGAGAAAGAGTTATTGGATTTCATAAAAGAAAAGGGATCAATTAAAGTTCCTGAAATAGCTGAGAAATTCGGCCTTTCAGAGGAAAGCATTAAGTATTTGCTGAGTAGGCTGGCAAATAAGAATCTGATTGATTACAAAGCATAATTATTGATAACTTTTCATAAGGTGTTGACTTATGGCAAGATAATAATGCTGTAATTGACTGATCTTTAAGCCGTAGCAAAATCCGCCATCAATTTCGTCACCTCCTTTAAAACAAAAACCCGTAAGACGTTGATCTTACGGATTGTCAGGAATGATTGAAAGTGTGAGTGTAAGCGTAAGTGTGAGTGTGAGAGTGAGTATTGAGAAAAAAGAGTGAGAGTCCTCGCTCTCGCTCCCACTCTCACTCTTTTTTATGTGGTGCCACCGATCCCCGGAAAGATCTGGTGGAAATCCTTTTATAATGTTTTGATTTAAAGGCAGCTAACTAATGACTCACGAGCTATGGAGAGCCTCAATCCAGGATATAAGGTTGACGGACATAAGTATTAATAAAATTTTAGTAGGTGATTATAAGGCTTTTACTATAGCATTTTTTGAATAAAGCAAGCGTCAACGAAAACATCAACAAGGAATCTTTGATGATATACTATAAGATTGATATCTACACTGATACTTTCTGGAGTACGCATCAGATTCACCGTCAAACCAGTTGGTTCACTTTAGTCAGGACTATTAAATCCGCTAAAAATTATTAATTCTCATTATTTTCCTATACAGTAAAGGTTTTTTGTACCTCGCAGAAGAATTCTGTCGCGAACGAGTACAGGTGTAGCAACAACATAGTCCTCGAACTTCGTCTGATTTAGAATCTGAATTCCTGTTGGCGATATCTGACAAACGTAAAATGCTCCTTCATCACTGCAAATGTAAAGCTTGTCTCCGGCAAGTGTGGGGGAGCTGTAGTATACACCATTCCCGCCTGGCAATGTGGTTTTCCAGAGCTCTTCACCTGTCAGGAGATCAAGACACCATATCGAACCATTAAAACCAAGTATGTATACCTTACCATCACTGACAACCGGTGTTGCAACATCTGTTCCAATACCGTTCTCCTGCCACAAGAAATCCTTCTGGGTAAATTCACCGCTGCCACCAGCCTTCATACCAGCTATGTACTGCCCTCTTCCGTAAGGTACCAGAACGACACCCCGGGAGATTACCGGTGAGGCGATAGTACGCCATGCAGGTCTCTTTTCCGGGTTGAATCCACTGTATGACCATATCAGTTCACCTGTTGCGGCATCATGGCCCGTCAGGTGATCTGCTCCCCATACAACAATGTTGGCACGGTTGCCTTCCCTGATTACCAGCGGGGTTGTGTAGCTCTGGGCAGACTCTCTGCCGCAGCTGTAGTTCCTGTCATACTTCCAGGCGACTTTACCGCTGACCTGATCTAATGCTAACAGGTATGAACTGCCTTCGTGCATAACCGTAATTACGACATTATCACCAACAAGAATGGGGCTGCTTCCAAGGTCCCAGAAATACGTTATTGCCCCATAGTTCTCCTGGAGGTTGGTTTTCCAGAGAACCTTGCCGTTAAGATTTAGTGCAGCCACCGTACTGCTTTTAAAGAAGACAAACAACCGCTCACCGTCAGTTACTGCAGAGGGACAACTCCCGCTTCCCCTGGCATTCCTGCCGGGGATCTGCCTGCCAAGCTTAACCTGCCATTGCAGTTTCCCTGTCCAGTCATAGCAGAGTACTCCATCCTCGCCTTCAGTGCCTTCCCCCACACCTGAGGTGAGTATGATACGGTCCTTCCAGACAATTGGTGTTGATCCACCTTTCCCGGGCAGCTCCGATTTCCAGAGTAAATCGTCTGTTGCGGAAAATCTGACAGGGTAGTTTCCCTTACCAGCAATCCCGTCAGAGCCAGGGCCACGCCAGTTTGGCCAGTTTTGTGCCTGAACAGGCATTGCTATCAGGATTAATGCAATGAATGCAGTCAAACTACATTTCAGGATAGTATTCATTTCTTTTAATATTTGCTGTGTATTAACTTTACAATCGTTTTTAGCTTTGATTCGGTGTGTTCCAGATCGTGGTATTTCGCATATGTTCATTCCGTCACCAAAATACTGAATTAAATCATATTCCTATCCGGCAAAGCAGCAGAATTAAATAAACATACTTTGTTTATGAGTATTGGCCTTATCCTTGGTGGTTCGTTGGACCAGTAAAACATCATTATGGCTTAGCAATGCTTTGTGAATGTGCCCAAAATAAAATTCATCAACACTTCCGTCAACCAGAAATTTAAAGACCCTTGCAGATCGTAAGCAGAAAGATTGCCGGCTTATATTTAAACCTCTACTGGTAAACTTTTGACTGAAGATTTACAATCACAATTTAAAACTATATTGAGTACTTTAGTAAAATTTCTTATAAAGAAAAGAGTTTAATAATGGAACAATCAAAAATCAATTGGTGAAGCCGCCGGCACATCAGCTGCCCTCTGTGTGAAAACCAGAAAGTCACCAAAGGAAGTTGATGTGGAAATGCTCCGGAATCAGCTTATAAAGCTGGGCGCTGAAATTGGTCAGAATAAAAAAGATAGCTGAATCTTGTTCAAAGCTTTTCAATAATGGGATTCAGACGTTCATATGGAAAAATCGGGACTAAATAAATTAATGTGAATACAGAATGGGAAAAAAGCGTGGGAAGAGTTTGTTAAAACTATATTATTGAAAATATGAAAAAGACTCTATTTTTTTATTTAATTCCGGGACTTGTTGGCATTTTCGCATCTTCTTGCGACACCGGAAAGCAAACAACCCCGCAAAATGTTGAAAAACCAGCAATATCATTAATGGTC
>JADDYF010000388.1 GCA_015712185.1 Bacteroidales bacterium | reverse complement strand
CAGGAAATTGTAAGGGCAAAAGCTCTGAGACGGGTAAATATAGGACTCGATTATTTTGATGCAAGCCTGAACAGGATTGGCGCTTATGTTGTTGGCGCCAGAGCCGTACAGCAGGCCTTTCTTTATGCCCTTCTGGAACCGACTGCAACACTGGTAAAATTTGAGGAAAGAGGCAGGAATTTTGAGAGGCTCGCATTCCTTGAACTTCTGAAAACCAGACCATTCGGAGCGGTATGGGACTATTATTGCATGAAGAAGAATGTACCTGCAGGTCAGGATTATATTGATGAAATAATGGAATACGAAGAAGAGGTGCTGAGAAAAAGATAACTTATAATCCCCCTGCCCCTGAAATGGATTCAGTCCGTTCAGGTTTTTAGCCCCTTCAGAGCCTGTACCGGCCGCAGGTCGGGAGGGGATGAGGGCAAAACCGAAACAAATGAAGGATAAGGTAATTGCTATTTATGATATAGGGAAGACGAACAAAAAGATCTTACTTTTTAATTATGATCTTAAGCTCGTTTCCGAGATTGAAGAGAAGTTTGCCGAGACCATTGATGATGACGGCTTTGTATGTGATGATATAGAGCACATTGAACAGTGGATCAGGGACTCGGTGATACGGCTGGTGCATTCCGACAAATATGATCTTACGGCAGTCAATTTCACCACTTATGGAGCAACACTGGCCTATATCGACAGTGAAGGGAAAAGACTTACACCAATCTATAATTATCTGAAGCCTGTTGAGGACAGGATCCCTGAAAAAGTTTACAAGAAATTCGGCGGGCAGGATGAATTCTGCAGGAGAACAGCTTCACCAGCCCTTGGAATGCTCAACTCAGGCATGCAGGCCCTATGGCTTAAATACACAAAACCTGCAATATTTGCGAGGGTAAAGTATATCCTTCATTTTCCGCAGTACCTTTCATACCTGCTCACAGGAAAAGTCTTTTCTGAACATACTTCAATAGGTTGTCATACGGCATTATGGGATTTTGACAATATGGTTTATCATCCCTGGATCATGGCCGAAGGATTAAACCTGCCTGATCCTGTCGATGTGGGGACGCTGAACGAAATTGAGCTTGAAGGGAAAAAACTGAATATCGGCATAGGAATACACGACAGCTCTTCATCGCTTGTTCCTTATTTTGCTGCAAGCGAAGGCAAGTTCCTTCTTATTTCCACAGGCACATGGTGCATCAATATGAATCCTTTCAACTCCAGGAAGCTTACTGCAGAACAGCTTGACCGGGATTGCCTCTGCTATATGAGCATAACAAAACAACCTGTAAAATCATCAAGACTTTTCCTTGGTCATCTCCACGAGATCGCTTCAAAAATGCTGACCGATCATTTTAACGCAGGAAGTGACTATTATAAAAAGGTAAAGCCTGACGATAAGCTGATTGAAAGCTGCAGGAAGAGATTCGGGAATAACAGGTTTTTCTTCGATAACCTGCCATATTCCAGAGAGCTGAAGGAGAAATATGATTTCTTTGCATTCAGATCTTTTGAGGAGGGTTATCACCAGCTCATGACTGAACTTTCGGAACTCACTATTGAAGCGGTTGACCTTGTAATGCCGGCAGATAATGAAATAGAGAATATCTATATCACAGGCGGATTCTCCGATAACCAGATGTTCCGCAGGCTTGTTTCAGCAGCATATCCCACGAAGAAAGTATTCACTTCTGAAATCTCCAATGCAACAGCACTCGGGGCAGCTCTTGTGATTATAGACTCACTGAATCCTGATGAGAAGCCGGCACTGAATCTTGGTCTGAATCGTTGCTGAATATAAATGTTTGTCGTATTAACAGATTCCCTGATGCAGATACAAAAGTTAAAGAGGATAATTTGCCTGCTCTGTATGTCCCTGTTGTCAATACCGGTATGGTCGCAGGAAAAAGATTTCGGGATCTGGTACGGAGCTGATATAAAGCACGAAATTTTAAAAAACCTGAATATTGAGGTCTCGGCTATGCTTCGTACCTTCCGCAATGCCGGAAAAACCGAACAGATATTTATTGAAGCCGGACCTGACTACAAGATCAACGACTTTTTATCCGTGGCTGGATCGTACAGGCTGACAAGCAATCTGGAGGATGATGAAAGGTACCATCTGCAGCATAAGCTGTTTCTCGATCTTAAAGGCACCGTGAAAGTGACGGATATTGACCTGACGCTCCGTTTAAGGTTTCAGACAAGGTTTAAAACCTGGTTTGAGGATGAAGATGATAAAATACCTGATTACAATGCAAGGATCAGGCTTAAAGGGACATATAAGACTCCCTCATTCCCATTAAATCCATTTATCTATGCCGAGACTTTTATGCCGCTGTTTGTCGAAAGGGACAGGGTTACGGGAAAGTACAGGTTATCGGGCGGTGTGGAATTCAGCATAGCAAAACATCATACAATTGATGCCGGTTATATATTTCAGCGCGATTATTTTCCCGATCTGCGTGATGAAAATATCATCTCCGCAGGTTACACCTTCAGGTTTTAGTCAAAAATCATCATAGTAACATTTATTAAATAAAGTATTATGCAATCAGTTAAAAAGATCCGTCAGTTTCTGCTGACAGCGATTATCGGGGCAGTGATCTTGTTGCCCTCTGCCGGACAGATCATCCCGGAACGTCAGTGGCCCGGATACCGTGGTTATCTGGCCTCAGGTGTTCTCGATAACGCAAACCTCCCGTCAACATTCGACCTGAAAGAAATGGTGAACATAAGATGGAAGGCAGAGATTCCGGGCATGGGAATTTCAAGCCCTGCTATATGGGGAGATAAGCTGTTCATAACCTCTGCTATCAGTGAAGCAGATAAAGCAGGATTTAAGCCTGGTCTGTATGGCGATGTAACATCAGTAAACGATACTTCGGTACACACCTGGAAGGTCTATTGTATAAATAAGAATACAGGCAAAGTGATATGGGAAAGAACTTCCTTCACCGGAATTCCTAAAATGAAACGGCACCCGAAGTCAACCCATGCAAATACGACTGTCGCGGTTGATGGTAAATATGCTGTTGCATTTTTCGGATCAGAAGGACTGTATTGTTATGATTTCAACGGTAAGCTGCAGTGGGAAAAGAATTTCGGAGAGCTGAAATCGGTATTTTTTACAATGAAAAATGCAGAATGGGAATTCGCCAGCTCACCGGTTATCTATGACGGAAAGGTCATTATACAATGTGATGTTCTCGATAACTCTTTTCTTGCAGCATACGATGTACGCAATGGCAAAGAATTATGGAAAGCACTGAGGGATGAGTATCCGGGCTGGTGCACACCTAATATTTATAAAAATGCAGGCAGGACCTGCATAGCTGTCAATGGTTATAAACACCGCGGAGGGTACGACTTTGAGACAGGGAAGGAGGTCTGGAGGATGTCAGGTGGCGGTGATATACAGATCCCGACACCTGTCATCGGTAAGGATCTTATCTATTTCAACAGCGCCCATGGTAAAGTTTCTCCCGTTATTGCTGTAAAAACAAACGCATCAGGTGATATAACCCTCGCGGAAGGAGAGACTTCGAATGAATATATACAATGGTATATTCCACGGGGAGGCTCATATATTCATACAATGTTATTGTACCGTGACCGCCTGTACAATATGAACTGGAACGGTACAATCAGTTGTCTGAACCCTTTTACCGGCAAGGAAATATACAATGCAAAGCTTGGCAAGGCAAAAAGCTTCATTGCCTCACCGGTAGCATCAGACGGAAGGATTTACATTGTGGATGAAGAAGGTACCGTATATATTATTCAGGATGGAGATACATTTAATCAGCTTGAAGAGATCCCGCTGGGTGAGATATGCATGACCGCGCCTGCAATTACCGATGGAATGATAATCTTCCGCACACAGCACCAGCTTGTGGCTGTCGGAAAGAAATAGGACTATTCCCTCCTCAGCTGGACGATAAGGGAGCTTCCTTTCACAGTACGTATTGACAGAAATATAGCCGCAAGGCCTGCGATGCTTACAAGAACGATCATAATCAACAGTATTGGCCATGGCATCTCTGAACCACTCCGGACGGAAGGGAGAGTAGCCACCAGTCCTGAGATAACGCCGGTGAATATGCCCCAGACCAGAACGCCAACATGATCTTTTAAAATAAAACTTCTTAACCGGGAGGGAGAATAACCTGTTGCCATCATCAGGGCAAACTCACGTTTCCTCTGGTTGAAATTGCGGATGAGAATAAAACCAAGTCCTGCCACACCAAGGATCACGCCAAGCGCTCCAAGAATTGTAAAAACATCAAGATAGGTGTTGGTCACCCTGAAGAACGAAGCTAGTTTTTCACCGGCTGGTTCCACGGAAATACCAAAGCCCGAAAACCTGTCACTTAACGTATTCCTGTAAATTTCAGATGATTCAGGCTTCCCATCCACCAGGAAAACCGAATAACCCGCAACTGAAGGAAAATACTTTTCAAAGTTCTTTTCTCCGACCAGCAGATATCCCTGGAAAACCGAGGATTTGAGTCCGGCACAAATTATTATATTCAGTGGCTGTCCGTTCTCTGCCCTGTATATGAGGGTATCACCTGGTTTTAACTTGAGTCCCCATTGCAGAACCGTCTGATCTGCAATACCGTAAATAGTATTGTCAGGAATCTCGGTTTTCAGCAGTGTCCATGGGTTTATTCCTTTTGCCGGCCTGACAGATGTTGCAAATGAAAACGAACCACGCGAGATGAATGATGAAGGATTAATGCCAAGGATTGACGGAGCCGATATGTGATTCAGATTAAGACAGCTTGCATCGTCACCGGGTAGTTTTCGTGCCTGGATGATCTCAAGGTTTGAGAGTTCGTTGTCATTAAGTCCGAACTCCCGCCGCCCTTCAGGCGAGTTCAGGTCCTCCCTGACAGGTATGGCTGATTCAGCCCATAAAAGATATCCGCCTGTTCCACCCGCAGGAAGAAGCATCCTGCTGCTTAGGACCTGCCTGTTTGCACCGGTAATAATGATAGCAAAAATCCCTGCTGCAATGAATATAACAGGAGTTATGATATGTGAAGGATGAAAAGCATAAAACTGCTTTGAATAGGAATACCTCAGATGCTTATTTATACCGGGAATAAAAGTTTCTGCGATATAATATTGACGGGAGGCCAGCACGAGTGATAAAAAGATCAGCGAACCTCCTGCAAATGATAAAACTGTGGAATAATCCCTGATCATCATTGACAACAGAATTGCCGCTGAAGCCATAAAAACTGAAAGGAGAAGGAAGTACAGGTTCTTCCGGGGTGAATGCTTCAATGATTCTCCTTCCGTAACTTTCTGTTTCCGGTCAAGGAAGGAATTTACTTTATAAAGGATCAGAACAGACGTAATGAAAATCGTCACAAGTAAACCGTAAAGCAGAGGAAGAAAACTGAAGTCCGGAGAAAGTGTATCAGTCTGAACTGCTCCTGACCACACTGAGTTCAGCGCCTTTATAATAAGTATATTAACGGCATATCCCAGGAATACTCCGGGTACTGCTCCTGCCAGGGAGAGGGCAGAGGTCTCAATGAAAAGCAGCTTTTTGATGAAGCTGTTCCGGAATCCCAGCGCATGATATGTGACAACCTGGCTCTTTCTGCTGTCGAAGAACATCGATATTGCCAGCGATAAGAGAATGATGCATGAGATGACTATAAAGATACCCAGGCTCAGAAAGAGCGTACCGAAATCGACTCCCTCACCTGCAGCTTTGTTACCGGCCTCCCTCGCGTTTGTTACAGTAAATCCGGTTTCTTCCGGGCTGAATGTTCCTTGCAGCCTGTCTGAAATCTCCTGAGGATCCATTGTTCCCGGAAACCTGAGAGCAGTCGCCGTCCCAAAAACATTGCCCCAGTATTCTTTTCCAGCTTCATATGTTATGATCGCTTTTGGTGTACCTCTGTAGAGGTTCCAGTATTCTTCATCTTTATCCCTTATCCTGTCCATCAGGAGGGGCACTCCGGCATCCCAGCCTGAGCATTTGGCGCTTCCGGAGATACCCGGGAAATCGGGCATCAGTGATGGATCTGAATACCTGCTGCCGTTGTCGTAGATATCAGATACAACGAATTGCCTGCTCTCTTCCTCGAGTAGACGGCCCGGTCTGGGAATGTACCAGGTAAGGTTTAAAGTATCATCTTTGTTTGCTCCTATGTCGTTGCTCAGCCACTTACTGATATAAATTCCGTTATCTGCAATGTCAGACGAAAGTGCCCGGGGCAGGGCGGCCACAAAAGAGTAGGGGGTAGACTTCCCTGAAGATTCTATATTGTTGACAAGGTAAGTTAACACAGGGTATGACGCTGGAATAGTCTGCAGGATATCCTGCACTACCGCGCTGTCAATGAATATCCTGTCAGAAATAAGTTCCGGCTCTGATGTCTTTTCTGATATCCTTATTGTAAAACCCAGATCGGATGGTGTAAGAAGTTCAGACAGCAGGTTATAATAATCTGTTAAAGAAAGGGACCTGGTATTCCTGACAAGCAGCCTGTTTGCTTTCCTTCTGCCGCCTTCTTCAGGTTCAAGGTCTTCAAAACTAATGAAAATGTTCATCGGAGGGATCTGGCTTATTCCAAGAGAAAAATTCCCGGACTGTTCAGGAGAGAGTATTTGTCCCACCTTCAGCACTTTCGAAGCATCATAGTTCTTTGATGGCGCAAAAGGGGCATTGGCAGGAACAGGATCTATATCTTTCAGGCGTATCGTGACTTCATCACCCGGATTAAGTGCAAGATATTGTGCCAGTGCATGATTGATAGCTACAGTACCCTGCTCAACAGTCAAATCATCGTTACCGTGGAATTGGAAGAAGCCGCTTCCGAGGGCGTAT
>JADDYF010000354.1 GCA_015712185.1 Bacteroidales bacterium | reverse complement strand
AACCCAAGTCCTGAAGGTACTGCCGGCCTGTTTCTCGAGCCGGTAAGTGAATAGCCGAAACGCATGATGGTCCAATTGCCTTCAGGTACATTCCAGTCCAGTGAACCGCCTGGCTTTAAATGCTGTGTCAGGTCAACCATGTCTGAGGAGCTGATAACTGAACCACCGGCGACCTCCGGACTTGGTACTGATTCATATTCAAAGAGGTGGTAGAATCCGGCTTTGTCTTCCCACCTGTTTATTTTACCGCTGCTGTGAAGTCTTATTTCGCTGAATGAATAAACAGAGTCTCTCCTTGGTGTTGTCTCTGACATTACCTCGGCAGGCCTCCAGGGTCCGCCCGTCAGATCCAGTCTGTAGTATTTTGCAGAGATCTCATTGAAAGAAACAGTCTCAACCTTTCCTGCACGGTATAACTGGGGCCCGGGCAACAGTACAACAGTAATAAATGTTTGTCCGTCGTTGCTGGCCTGGAGTGATCCGAAAGGGATTCCGTTCCTGCTTGCAACTGTAATAGCCTGGGATTTAAAGGATTTATCAAAAGTAAAAAGGATCCATGCTGTACCGGTTTCTTTTGAAATTTTAACAGATGCTGCACTGTTCAGGTCATCATCAATAAGGTTTCCTGGATTTATTATGACCGAGCTGGCAGTGATAGCGGGATTGAATGATTCATTTGCGTATTCATCGGGTGGAGTCCGGAATGCAATAACCTTGCTGTCTTTATAGAATGTCGGTTCTTTCCCGCTGCCCTGAGCCGATCGCGACAGGTTTCTGAATGGCCCTTCATTTGAAGGAGGCTGAGGCAGAACACCTTTATATCGAGCCGGCCCTTTGACATTGACCTCGCTCCATACAAGCTTTTTCATTGCCTGTTCAGGCTTTACCCATGGTCCGCCTGTAAGGCTCCATCCTGCAGAGCTGAAGATTGCCATTTCGAGGTTCAGCCTCTTAGCTTCAGACGCAGCATGTTTTACTGCTCCAAGCCATTCCGGCGATCCGAACAGGATTTTCTCCTTTACCACCTGTCCCTGCCCCGAGCTTACATCTGCAAGCTGCATACCCCCTATGCCGGTTCGCTTCATCCATTCGAGGTCTTTTGTTATACCTTCGAGAGTTATGTTGCTGTTAGTCCAGTGCCACCAGGTTCTTGGTTTTGAAGACTCAGGAGGATTTCTGAAGGACTCTTCAAGCACTGTATTGCTTATCTGAGCGGTTATCGGCTGGGATAATAAAGGTAATGACGAAATCGTAAATGTCATTATAAACAGGTGATAGAGATTATTCATTTCTATAAATATTTAAATTACCTGTGATATACAGTCGGAAATAAAAGTATTAAAAAATACGAATCAAAAAAAAGAGGCTGCGATTGTCTTGCAGCCTCCCCATAATCAGTTTGTAATCAGATTATTCTACTCTTTTTACATTAATTGCAACGGGTCCCTTTTCTCTCTGCTCCACTTCAAATTCTACTGCCTGTCCTGATTCAAGCTGGGCATGTGAATCTACCAAACCGGACCGGTGAACAAAAATATCCTTGTTATCCTCTGTCTGGATGAACCCGTATCCTTTTACACGGTCATACCATTTAATAGTACCTTTCATAGTTTTTGAATTAATTAGTCTACCTGTTATCCCTGTGGTTGCCACCGCCGCCTCTTCTGCCGTCACCGCCTCTGAAGTTGCTTCTTCTGTCGGCTCTTTCGATGGACTCATTAACAATAATGTTTCTTCCCTGAATTTCAGCTCCATTAAGCTCTTCAATTGCTTTTTTTGCTTCAGCTTCATTGGGCATTTCTACGAAACCAAATCCTTTGCTTTTCCCAGAGTATTTATCAAAAATGATTTTTGCGGATGCTACTTCGCCATACTCTTCAAATAATTCTTTAAGTTCTGCCTCAACCATTTTAAAATTAAGGCTTCCAACGTAAATGTTCATAATTAAAATATTAAAGTAAGATTAAAACATTGTCAAAGGTCATGTTTTTTTTTTGAAACAAAAAATATTAGGGCATAAATCGTATAGATTCAGGTTAATATCTGTTTTTTGTATAGAACAAGGTTTAATATGTTTTGTTCATTATACCCGGTCCGCCATTGACCGTACACCTGCCCACAATAACCAATAACCAATAATCCACAACCTACTTCCTGTTCCTGATATAAATATGCCTGATATTATTCTGCCCTGATTCCCTTTCATCAATTTCAAAGTCAAGGGATTTGATAAGGGGCGTCAATTTCGTGTAGCCGAAATTCCTTGGATCAAAATCAGGCTGTTTTTTCAGGATAAGGTTGCCGACGTCACCAAGGTAAGCCCAGCCGTTTTCGTCAGCCAGATCAGATATTGAAGAGGCAATGAGCCTCCTGACCTTTCTGTTCTGTGCCATCTGATCGTTTTCGTCAGGCTTTTTCCTCGACTGCGGTCTTCTGCCGCCTGGTTTACGCTGCGGCGGGGACTCCTGGACCGAGGATGATGAAGTGATTATTTCGAGATAAATAAATTTGTCGCAGGCTACAATGAAAGGTGATGGCGTTTTTCTTTCGCCGATACCGATCACTTTCATTCCGGCTTCCCTAAGCCTTACAGCTAACCTGGTAAAGTCGCTGTCGCTCGATACCAGACAGAAACCGTCAACCTTGCCTGAATATAAAATATCCATGGCATCAATGATCATTGAAGAATCAGTGGAATTTTTACCGCGGGTATAGCTGTATTGCTGAACCGGAGTTATGGCATTTTCCAGAAGCACTGTTTTCCATCCGGCAATTGTCGGTTTTGTCCAGTCGCCATAAATCCTTTTAAATGTTGGTGTCCCGTATTTGGCAATCTCCTCAAGCATCCCCTTCACATTGCTGAATGGGATATTATCGGCATCAATCAGAACTGCCAGCCTTAAATCGTTCAATGTTTGCATCGGTTTAGTATCTCAGTTACATTGCAAGATATGATTTTATTTGACATGGTTTTCCGTCGCTTCAGACATTTTGTTCACATGATTATCTGACAAATAAATTAAAAATGAAGAATATTATTAACTTTGCCACCGCCTGAAAATGATCATAAAAAGATAATAAAACAATTAATTATGGGAAAAGGTGATAAAAAAACCAGAAGAGGTAAAATTTTTCTTGGAACCTATGGTGTCAGACGACGCAGAAAAAAAGCTAACAAACCCGGAATTAAGTTTTTAACACCGGTCAGGGAAAAAGAACTGAAAGACAAAAAGCCTCTGAAGGAGAAAAAAGAAGTAAAGGAAACCAAACCTGTAAAAGAAATCAAAGAGGCTGTTGAAGTAATAAAGCCTGCAGAAGTAAAGGAAACGATACCCATCAGGGAAGCAGTTCCGGTTGAAGAAACAGCTCCGGTAAAAGAAGTTTCAGATATAAAAGAGGGAAAGAAGGTGAAAGAACCGAAACCGGCAAAGGAGAGCAAGCCTGAGAAGAAAGGGAAACCTGCCAGAGAGCTGAAGCCTGCAAAAAAAGAAAAAGAGGTCAAAAAGGCAGCAGTGCCTAAAGCTCCGGCAAAGGAAACAAAAGCAAAACCGGCAAAACCAGCCGCGGAAAAGAAAACAGCCAAACCGGTCAAAGCAGCAAAAGAGAAAAAAGCATCAGCGGTAAAAGAGAAAACCTCAGTGCCCAAAGCAAAGAAAACTGAAAAAGCTGTGAAGCCTGCAAAACCGGCAAAACCTTCCAAATCTAAAAAATAATCTATCAGCCTTCCGGCATCAGGTTTCAGGCAGAAATCTTATCCTTTCGCCTGACACCTGATCCCTGTTGCCTGATACCAGATGTTTACTGTCTGACTACAAGCCATCTGTAATCCCCGGGGTCAACTGCTGCATTAATAATCACCGGTTCTTTTAATGAAAGTGCTTCTCTTATAGCTGCCTCCATTGTCTCATCAGAGTCCGCTTTCAATACCCTTACACCAAAAAACCTATCTGCCCCGAACAAATCATCCTGGTACAGCACTGTGCCGTATATCTTAAGATTCCGCCATTCCTGTTTTAGCCTGATGAGGTTCAGTTCCCCGTCTGAGAAAACGACAACGATCACCGGCAGGCTATATCTCCTGGCAGTGATAATCTCCCCTGCATTCATAAGGAATCCGCCATCTCCTGTGATGCAGACCACCGTAACTCCCGGCATATTCATTGTAACAGCAAGGGAGGCAGGCAATCCGAATCCCATACCCGACCAGCCGTTGGTCATAATGACTTTTCCTTTTCCCCGTGTTTCCCAATACTGGCCTAAAAGATGAAGGTGTGATCCGACATCTGAAGTAATGACAACATCTTCAGGCAATTCCCGGCGTAATATCCTGAGGGCAGACACCGGTCCGAAATGGAGGGTGTGGCTGTCGAAAACGGTCAACATCTCGCTCCGGACACTCTTTACAGAAGCCAGCTCGAAAATGAGTGATCCGGCATTAAGGTTTTCAAGCATTTCAAACCATTCGTCGGGTGTTCCGGTAAACTGTATGACATTGGCAATATCCGGGAGGTCGGTCTTTATCGTGTTGAAATGTATAAGCGGAACGTCAGGAATCCATGATTCATAATTATACTCCACCTGGTCATATCCAAGTCCTATGATCAGATCGGCTTTCTGAAAAACATCTCCGAGATAGTCGCTCAATGCATGGGAAAGGACTCCGGAGTAGGAGGGATGGTCCTCCGGAAGCAATCCTTTTGCCATTGGTGTTATCACAACCGGTAACCTGTAACTGTCGAGAAACATTTTCAGCATCTGCCCTGCAGCGTTTCTGGCCGCTGTCAGGCCGACGGCCATAACAGGCCTCCTCGACCTCTCAAGCAGACTGATAATCCCCTCTGTGTCGTTGTCATGTTTGATTTGACGAGCCCCGGGAGAGGTAACTGTTAAATCATCTGCCTCAACACCGGCAATACCGGCAGGAAGGCCGATATGTACCGGACCCGGATATTCTTCGGTGCATAACCTCAATGCGTTGTCCATCACCTCATACACATTCTGAGGATTTAACCTGAAAGTGGCCTTTGTGAGTGGCTCAAACAGCTTTTGATGATTGATGTTCATCTGGGTTGTACGGTTTAGCATCATATCATCCATCTCGCTTGTAAAAACAATGACAGGCGATCTGTCCAGCAATGCACCGCCGATGCCGGTTGAGATGTTTGTGGCTCCCGGTCCGAATGTGGCATGGCACACTCCCGGTTTTCCGGTGAGCCTGCCTGTTACATCAGCCATAACGCCCGCACATCCTTCGTTCGAGGTGAGAATAAACTCAATACCGGCCGACCTGAATGCTTCAATAAATGGCAACGAAGGACCTCCCGGGATACCGAACACATATCGTACGCCAGATTTAAATAATTGGTTTGCAATATATTCTGCAATAGTCATTTCAATCTGATAGATAACCAGGCAAAACTATTAAATAATATCCTAAAGCATAGCGGACAAATCCGAATTCTGCTAAATTTACCGCATCGATTATAAATATTACAATTGTTCATATGGTGAAGAGAACTGCTTTGTACCTTATTCCTGTCTGGTTCCTGTCACAGGGAGTCTCCTATTCTCAGAGTATCGCTGATGATTACAGAAGAGCTGACAGTCTTGCCGCGATTACAGCATCCAAAGTCTATTACAGCAATATAAGACCATCGTGGATAGGGACCACCGGATACCTGTTTTATGAGAATTATACTCCAGAAGGGACAGAATATATAATAATAAATGCAGTAAATAAATCGAGGAGGCAGGCGTTTGACCAGAAGAAGTTTGCAGCCTCTTTCGAATCTGCAACGGGCAGGAAAGCTGAACCCGGAAAACTGCCTATAAGGAATATTACCTTTTCTGAAAGATTAGGCAGCTTTGCCTTTAACTACGAGGATTATAACTGGATATGCAATCTGAAGGATTACAGGATTGTCAGAAGGGACAGGGTAACAGAGAGAGGACGCACCGGAATTTATGACTGGTCGTTCAGAGATGAGCTTGCGAATCCTCCTGTAGTCTCGCCTGATAAGAAATGGACAGCATTTATCAGGGACTTCAATGTCTGGATACGGTCGAATGATGACAGAAAGGAATATCAGCTGAGCTATGACGGAGGCACAGGCGAATATTATTCATCATATATAAGGTGGTCGCCCGATTCTAAAAAGCTGATCTCCTGCCGGGTAAAACCTCCTGAACATCACATTGTTCATTATATTGAATCATCACCGGCTGATCAGCTTCAGCCAAAGCATTATTCATTCGAATACCCTAAACCAGGCGACGCAGTGCCTCAGTTATATCCACAGCTGTTTGATATTACTGCAAAAAAACAGATTGAAGTAGATAAGACACAGATTCAGAACCAGTACTCGATCAATAATCTTATCTGGAGTAAAAACAGCCGCTACTTTACATTTGAGTTCAACAAAAGAGGGCACCAGGTATATCAGGTGATAAGGATTGACGGTGAGACGGGCGAAAGCAAGGTCATCATCAACGAGACTTCAACTACCTTTATCGATTACAGCGGCAAGAAATACAGGCACGATATTGAGGCATCGTCAGAAATAATCTGGGCTTCAGAACGGGATGGTTGGAATCATCTGTACCTGTACGATTCAGAAACAGGTACCGTGAAACAGCAGATCACAGAAGGCAGCTGGGTTGTAAGGGAAGTAACAGACGTTGATGACACAAACCGGCAGATAGTATTCGAAGCCTCGGGGATTGAACCCGGTGACCCTTATTATATCAACTATTACCGCATTAACTTCGATGGTACGGGCCTCGAAAAGCTGACGGATGGCAACGGAACTCATGAGGCCAGTTTCTCACCTGACAGAAAGTTTTTTGTTGATACCTGGTCGAGGGTCGATTCACCACCAATCACGGTTCTGAGAAATGCTTCAGATGGCAGCCAGATAATGGTGCTGGAAAAGGCTGATATTTCAAAACTTATCGAGACAGGGATTCGTCTCCCGGAGCCTTTTGTGGCAAAAGGGAGGGATGGGGAAACAGATATATGGGGGATTATAATAAGACCCGTGAATTTTGATCCGGCGAAGAGATATCCTGTGATCGAATATATTTACGCCGGTCCTCACAGCAGTTTTGTTCCGAAAAGCTTCAGGCCATTTTATGGTGAAATGCACCAGCTTGCAGAGCTGGGATTCATCATTGTTCAGATTGATGGCATGGGAACCTCCAACCGGTCGAAAGCATTTCATAATGTTTGCTGGAAGAACCTGAAGGATGCGGGATTCCCTGACAGGATATTATGGCTCAAGGCAGCAGCTGAGAAATACCCTTATATGGACCTTTCCCGGGTTGGTATCTACGGCGGATCAGCAGGCGGTCAGAATGCTGCAGGTGCAGTTTTGTTCCACCCCGACTTCTACAAAGTTGCGGTTGCCGCATGCGGCTGTCACGACAACCGTATGGATAAGATATGGTGGAATGAGCAATGGATGGGCTGGCCTGTGGGTGAGGAGTATGCACAGTCGTCGAACGTGGTGAATGCCTGGAGACTCAAAGGCAAGCTGCTGCTTATCAACGGTGAACTTGATGACAATGTTGATCCTGCATCGACCGAACAGATGGTCAATGCCCTGATAAAGGCAGGAAAGGAATTCGAGTATGTTTTTGTTCCCGGAGCCAGACACATAAGTAACGGAGGCACATACGGTACAAGAAAACGGCGGGACTTTTTTGTAAAGCACCTGCTTGGTGTTGATCCTCCCGACTGGAATATTGTCGAGAAATAAAAAAATTCTGATATTTGCCGCCAAAATTATCCAGGTGGATAAGAAAGACGACACCATATTCTGGGCGATTATCGCCTGCCTTTTATGGTCTACTGCTTACGCCGGTATTAAAATAGGATTACAATATGATACACCCCTGCATTTCGCAGGTGTCCGCTTTATAATTTCAGGGATAATGATCTTCCCTTTTACAGTCAGACCTGCGCTTTTTATAAGAATGGTAATTGAGCACCGGAAGGTGGTATTTCTCGTAACGCTGCTTCAGACACTTGTTAACTATATACTTTTTTATCTTGGGATGGACCTTGTACCGGGTGCTCTGGGTGCGGTAATTGTCGGATCCCAGCCTCTGGTTACTGCAGTAATTGCAGCAATAATGCACGAAGGGGATAAACTTACCAGGAGTAAGGTCATTACAATAATCTTCGGGATATCAGGGGTGATTCTCATAAGCGCCGGAAGACAGGCATTAAGGCTCGGAAGCGTTGCAGAACTTTTAGGGGTTTTTATGATACTCGTCGCTAATATTGCCACTGCTACAAGTAACGTGGTTGTATCTTTAAAGAGCAAAGGTATGAATCCCTTTGTCCTCAGTTCAGTTTCCCTTTTTACGGGAGGAATCATAATATACCTGCTTTCGATACCTTTCGAAAGCCGTCCGGCTGACCCAAAACCGCTGGAGTACTGGCTGGTACTGATCTGGCTCAGCTTTATGTCAGCTTATGCTTTTTCATTATGGTTCAAACTTCTACAGAGGCCACATGTCAAAGTGTCTGAACTTAATCTCTGGAAATTCATAATCCCGGTAGTAGGGGCAATCCTGAGCTGGCTCTTTGTGCCGGGCGAGAAACCCGAATTGCTTACAATTGCAGGAATGATCATTATTACAGGTTCGTTGATGCTGTTCTTCCGGAACGGACTCAAAAAACGTACAGCCTGACATGAAAAAAAGGCTTATTGCTGTTGTTGTATATTCCCTTTACTGGCTTGTCTTCTTTTTTACAGCCAGGTTGTTTTTCATTATTACACATTTCGGCGAATCGGTCAGGTCTGGTACCGGAGAATTGCTGGGTACATTCAGCCACGGCATAAAGCTGGATATTTCAGCTATTGCATATATTTTAATACTTCCGGTTCTTTTATTAATCACTGGCATCTTGTACAAGGGCAGATGGTGGCAGGTTTTTGTTAAATGGTACACTTACCTGTTAATAATATTATGTTCAATCATAGTCGTAACAGACACTATCCTGTACACATACTGGGGATTCCGTATGGATGTCACTGCCCTGATTTACATGAAAACGCCTGAAGAAGCCATTGCTTCTGTAAGCCTTCTCCTGGTAGCTGCCACATTTTTCGGTATAATAGTTTTTTCAGCGCTCTTTATTTTTATTTACAGGAAGTTGGTTGAGAGATTCTTTAACGGATTTCAGAATATCCGGCCGTGGCTTCCTTCAGTGATATTCTTTCTTATTCTCTGGGCTTCTCTGATCATTCCTGTGAGGGGCGGAGTTGGTATTGCACCGATAAATGCAGGTTCGGTATATTTCAGCAAAAACATGTTCATTAACCATACCTCTATTAATGTTGCATGGAACCTTTTTGCCTCGGTTGTCAACCAGAAACCGGTCAGTAATCCATATTATTACAGCGATCCCGGCACTGCAAAGAACCTTATCGATTCTCTGACCCGCAAGACATTCCCTACGGTCAGGGTCCTGAATAATCAGAGACCAAATATTCTGATCATCGTGCTTGAAAGTTTCGGAAGTCCGATGATTGGCCCGCTGGGCGGCGACACTCTAACCACACCCTGTTTTAACAGGTATGTGGATGATGGGATCCTGTTTACAAATTTTTATTCCTCCGGCTTCCGTACAGACAAGGCAATGCCTGCAATACTCAACGGATATCCTGCACAGCCTGTAGCTTCCATTATGAAGGAACCAAAAAAAACCCAGAGCCTGCCGGGCATAGTAAAGGTGTTTAATGAACTGGGTTACAGGAGTTCGTTCTGGTATGGAGGAGAAATAGATTTTGCCAACTTTAACTCATTCATAATTAATTCAGGTTTCAGCCAGATAATGACAAAAGAGAATTTCAGCCACGAAAAAAAGAATTTCTCGAACTGGGGTGTCCACGACCATATTTTTTTCAATACTCTCAGGGATTCGATGGAAAAAGTGAGTGAACCTTTTCTGAATGTAGTTCTGACCTTGTCAAGCCATGAACCGTTTGAGATACCGATGTCGCCGGTCTTCAAGGGGAATGACGTGGTTACAAAATTCAGGAATTCAATTTATTATACCGATAATGCTCTTGGCTCGTTTCTTGACTGGGCAAGTAAAAAAGAGTGGTGGGATAATACGCTTGTCATTCTCCTTGCTGATCATTACCGGCGCCACTCAAGTGAAGTACAGGCATATACCGAGGATATATTCAAAATCCCCATGTTATGGTTTGGAGGTGCTGTATCAATCCGGGGAATGAGAGTAAAGAAATTCGGAAGCCAGGTCGATTTACCGCTGACACTATTGCATCAGCTCGATCTGGATGGTGATTATCCTTTCGGAAAAGACATGTTCTCTGAACAATCATGTTCATTCAGTTTTTATACATTTAATGAGGGATTTGGCTTTATAACAGACAGCTCGAAATATATATATGACCATAAGCTGGGAAAGCCTGTCCTCGAAGAGGGAAGGGACCCGGAATGGGCAGGTAAGCTCGGAAAAGCTTATCTCCAGGTATTGTTTGATGATTTTCTGAAAAGATAGGAATAATGAACCGGAAGCAGCGCATTCCGCTTGTTGTGATAATGCTCGGTATTGTCAGTCTCTTTACCGATGTCGCTTCCGAAATGATATATCCTCTTATCCCTGTTTTTGTAGCGGCGCTTGGTTCCGGTGCTGTGATTCTGGGAATAATTGAAGGCGTTGCCGAATCCACAGCCTCGCTGCTGAAGCTGGTCAGCGGCATTATCTCCGATAGATCGGGAAAACGAAGAATATTTGTAATCACAGGTTACACAATTTCGTCTTTTATCCGTCCGCTGACGGGTATTGTTACGGCAGCGTGGCAGATAGTTATCGTCAGGATGCTTGACAGAGTAGGGAAGGGCATAAGAACCTCTCCGCGCGATGCCATGGTTGCATCATCAGTTGATGACAGCATCAGAGGCAAATCCTTTGGATTTCACAGGGCTATGGATCATGCCGGAGCAGTCGTGGGTCCTGTTCTGGCAATCGTTGTGCTGGTTATCTTATTTACGGTATTTGGCATAAAAGAACCGCTCACAGCATTGAGGTGGACTTTCGTGCTTGCAATTATACCCGGGATGCTTGCAGTACTTACTATTATCCTTTTTGTAAGGGAATCTGCTCCTGCCGTCAAAGATGCAAAGCCATTCAGGTTCTCTGTGAAGAATTTCGACAGGAACTTCAGGCAATACCTTCTGATAGTCCTGCTGTTTACACTTGGTAACTCATCAGATGCATTCCTTCTGTTCAGGGTAGAGGAATCGATAAAGGAGAGCGGTGCTGTTGTCAATATAATAAACAGTATCGTACCTCTTAATAATCTGGTTTCAAAATTAGGTACTGAAATGTCGCGCGCAGCAGTAATAAATATCCTGTTTCTACCGCTCATCTGGGCGTTCTTTCATATCATAAAGGTAATATTCTCGACACCTCTGGGCGCCTTGTCCGACCGGGTGGGCAGAATAAAAGTTATTGGCACAGGCTGGGGAATCTACGCTTTTGTTTATTTCTCCTTTGCTCTGCTGGTATTTCTTCCTGCCGGATTTCAGGTTATGGCAACATTTATCCTTTTTGCAGTATATGCGCTCTATTATGCGTTCTCGGAAGGTGCGGAAAAGGCTTTCGTAGCAGACCTTGTAGGAGATGACCGGCGCGGATCCGCATACGGATTGTTCAATCTTGCAGTAGGACTGGGAGCTCTGCCCGCAAGCATAATCTTTGGATTGATTTATAGCTTCTTCGATAAGATCCTGCCGGGATTTGGAGGAACTGTTGCTTTCAGTTTTGGAGGCTGCATGGCAATCATTTCCATCTTACTGCTCGCTTCACGAGTTAAAGAACCGGCGAATAACCGGGATAAAAGCAGTCAATCCAAATAGTTGCACCACAAGACAATACTGAAATGCAACGTAGGTATCAACGTAGGTATCAACGTAGGTATCAACGTAGGCAGCAACGTTGATTGCAACGTTGCAAGCAATACGGATCCCCGTTCGGATCTGTTAACCGATGGAACGCTGGTCCGGATCTGTATTTTACATGAGAGTCTGGTTATGCAGTAATTATAAGCAAAGAAAAACCTGAAGAAGAGGATGGATGTTAAGGAGAGATTTAATAAATTTGTATAGATGGATCCTCTGAGCCTTAAAATATATTCTTCTAAAGATACTCCGCGGCTGAATTACATTGCCGGTCTTATTCTCGGTGATATCCTTGGCTTATCGTGGGAAATCACAACCGACAGACGGAAACTGGGCAAACACCCGGTGATTAATTATTCATCTGTCATTATCAAGGGATCATTTAGGATCGATCCTGTTTCGATTTTATTTGAAACGGGAACGTGTCAGCAGGAAATTATTATGAGCGAGTGGAAAAGCCTCCCTGTTTTCTTCCTGACACCTCCCGGATCTGACATTCCATTCGATATTTTTGCAGCCTCCTTTTTTCTTGTAAGCCGCTATGAGGAATATCTGCAATTTCAGGCCGATCAGTATGGAAGATATACGCCCTTGTCCTCAGCCGCTTTCAGGAACGGATTTCTGGATAAACCTGTAGTCGACCTCTGGGTGAAAGAATTTGCGAAAGCTCTGTTAAAAATGTACCCGATGCTGGTTTTTAAACGTATTGAATACAATTCTCTTTTAACAATCGATACAGACCAGGCTTTTGCATATCGGGGCAAGAATGTGTTCAGGAGTGTAGGAGGATTTTTCCGTGACATCACGCTGAAAACAGGGAAAGCCGGGGAAAGATATCAGGTGGTGGCAAAGGGGAAGAAGGATCCGTTTGAGGTTTTTGAATATATTATTGAGAATATTGAAAGGAACAATACCGAAGCGAGGTTCTTTTTTCCGGTTGGTGATTATTCAAGGTATGATAAAAATCCATCCTGGAAGAATGAAGAGTACAGGAAACTAATAAAAATGATCGCCGGGAGATATATGATCGGATTACACCCTTCTTTCAGGGCAGCGGATAGTTCGTCACTTATAACTTCGGAACTGAACAGGCTTAAATCGGTCGTGAAGAAAGATATCCTTATCAGCCGGTTCCATTATTTGAGATTGTTTACACCCCGATCTTACAGGTATCTGACAGATGCCGGAATATCAGGCGATTTTACCATGGGGTATCCCGATGAACCTGGTTTCAGGGCAGGAATTGCACGGCCGTACTTCTTCTATGATGTGGAGGAAGACCGGCAGACCAGCCTGAAAATTGTCCCTTTCCAGGTAATGGATTGCACACTTTATCAGTATAAGAATCTTAATCCCGATCACTCATTAGAAGTTATCAATAAGCTTGTCAGCGAGACCAGAAAAGCCGGGGGGCTTTTTGTCAGTATCTGGCATAATACATCGCTGCTCGCTGACGTTCAGTGGTCAGCCTGGCGTGAGGTGTTTCAGTCCATGCTTCAAATTCAGAAGCAATGATAAGGTATCTGAAAAGTCATGAGATCGACCATGATCTGTGGGATGAGTGTGTAATGAATTCTCATTTTGTAAGGCCATATGGCTTTTCGTGGTATCTTGATATTGTTGCGCCCGGCTGGGAAGCTGTTGTAAGCGGTGATTATGATGCTGTTTTCCCTGTTCCGTGTTCGGTAAGGTTTGGGATAAAATATATCGCAACACCTGTTTTCATTCAGCAGCTGGGAGTATTTTCACGTTCCGGAGATTTTACCTGTCAGGCAGGTGAATTCTTAAATTTCATACCTGATTCATTCAGACTTATTGATCTGTGTGTCGGCGATATTGTTCAGGATGAAAGATACAAAGTAACCTCCAGGACCAATTTTGAGCTCGATCTTTCTGAATCCTATGAGAAGCTCCGAAATAAATTCTCGGGGAA
>JADDYF010000330.1 GCA_015712185.1 Bacteroidales bacterium | reverse complement strand
TTCTTTTTACTTTTAAATTTTATAAAAAAAGTCTGTCGTTAGTTAATATTTTTCCCAGGAATCGGTGTAATACAAATTTTCATTTTTGAATGTATAGACAACAAATAAGAATATTCATTTTCACCTGGTCAATGAATATGATCATTGTGACTCTAATAGGCTATTTCCCACGGCTTGAAGAATTTTTATATTTACGAGGAATTTTTAATATTTTGATATTGGTTTATTTATGGAAGGAATTCAGGATTACTGACAAAGTATCTAAATTCATATTCATTTTCGTTGCTTATCTTTTTATCCTGTGCTTGTTTTCATCAAATATTCGGCTATCATTAGTTATGACAGTTAAGACCTCACTTGGTATGATAGTATATATGTTAGGTCGCCGGTTTTTTAGCAATTACCAGCAATTTAACAGATTACTTCATTATTATAAATATTTATTTATTCTGTTATTATTGACAATAGTTTTTTCAAATATTTTAGGTATTGGTCAGGCAGGTTATGGTAAAGATACTGATATTAAGGATTCACTGATTTTTGGAAGTGTCGGAGTCAATATTACAAAACTCTTAATTATCCCGATCTTAATAGCACCTGTTTATCTTTATCATGTTAGAGGAAAGATGAATAAGCAGGTTACGCTTGGTGTTATTATTATAGGAATAATTATTACACTCATTGCATTTAAGCGGAGTTCTACTTTAGGATTACTAGGAGGGGGGTTAGTATATGCTTTCTTGATGCAAAAGAGTAAATTAGTAAAATCACTTATTTATATTGTCATTGTAGCTTATTTCAGTTTCCCTATTTATAAAGATTATCTTTTGAGTGGCTTTGAAGCACGTAAAAGTCAGCTATATTATGTCTCAGAAGAGTCTGAGAGCATGGAACAAGAAGCGAGATACTGGGAAACTGTCAAGGTCCTTAAAGCACTTAAAGAAGATGATTTATCTCATACCATTTTCGGGAGCGAAATATTTAATGAATTTGACTATTTTAATGTCAGGCGGATGCTTCATATCGATTATAACGTAATTCTGAACGGTTCAGGGATTTTGGGTCTTTTCATGTTTCTGATTATTTACTATTACATAATTAGAAAAGCATTGTTTTTTTACAGTAAGAGCACAAATGAATATATAAAATTGATAAGTATTTCAGTTATATCAATGGTAGTTTTTGCAATGTTAATATCTGTTGGGGGCAGCGTCAGGTCATTTGATTTTAGAGGCCCTATTTTCATATATATTGGTGCTGCATTAGGGTTTATAGAATGTGAGTTCAAAAGAAACTGGCTTATTCGTCATGAGCAAATGCACTTGCGAAAACTTCCGGTAGATAATACAATTTTAATGAAGTAAGTTCAGGTATTGTGAATATAATTTCAACCTGTCAAATGGGGCCAGGTACCTTTGAAGCAAAATTTATCCCATTGTCCAAAATAGATTTTATTGATAATATTTATGTACTTAGGAAGCAAAAGGGTCCCACAATAAGAAAAGTTAGCTATATACTACTTCCAAAGGTTTGCAGAATAAAATGGATCAGCCTGCTAATTACGCCGTTTATATTAATGTACCATACCCGCATAAAAAATGCAAGAATAATATTGGCATACCATGTTATTCCACATGCGTTTTATGCGTTTGTTGCATCACTTTTAAGTGGTGTCCCGTTTTGTATCTCCCAAACGGGGCTAAAGATTGAAAGATTAAGCAGCAAATGGTTATTTGGCAGGATAATCCTATACATATTTAATAAGGCTAAATACATTAATGTTCCAGGTTCAAAATCAAGACAACACTGGATAGACAAGGGGATTAATCCGGCTAAAATATCTATTCTGCATAGTACAGTAAGCACAGATGATTTTTTTAATACAAAAAGTAATATAGAATATGATTTTATATTCATCGGAAGATTAGCGACAGAAAAGAATATTGAATTGATGTTTAAAGCTATAATTGAATTGAAAAAAAGAAATCTGGAACCAATGATGGTTATTGTCGGAGATGGTCCGGAAGAGATAAAACTGAAAGAATTTGTTTATTCTAATGAATTAGTAAAGAATATAGTTTTTACAGGTTTTCAGGCAGATGTTGCAAAATGGCTGAATACAGCTGAGATATTCGTCATGGCATCAACCAGTGATGCAATGCCAACTTCGCTCATGCAAGCAATGGCTTGCGAGCGAATTTGTATAAGTTCAAGGGTTGGAAATATCCCTGATTTGATAATTCATGAGAATAATGGATTTCTCTTTGAATCAAATAATCTAGAAGGACTGACAAAATTAATGGCGCTAACATTGGAGAGAAAGGGTAACTATTGTGAACTTAGAAGAAAAGCCAGATTAACTATTATTCAAAACCATTCTCATACAATAGCTCAAAAAAAATGGGAAGATCAATTAGTTAATTTTGAATAATATATTATACATAACAATAATTAACTTATGTCAGTCTGGAATAATGTAACAGAAAAATTAATTTTACCTTTAAGCGACCGGTGGCTTGGAAATAGTGTAGGCCGATACTTGAAATTTCTGCTACACAGTCAAAAATGGTCGAGAAGTGAGCTGGATAATTATCAAAATCTGTTACTGCTCAGGCTATTAACTCACTCATTTTCGACAGTTCCCTATTATAATAACTTATTCGAAAGTATTGGGATAAAACCTTCGGATATTAAAACTAAATCAGATCTTATTAAAATACCAATCACAACAAAAGCGGCTATCAAAAAAAATGGCCAGGATTGCTTCACATCAAATAGTTATCCCCGGGTTAAGACTCTTCCTGCCAGTTCGAGCGGTTCAACAGGTGAACCTCTTTTCTACCGGATTTCTAAAGAGGCTTATTCTATGAATATTGCGGCAAGCCTGAGAGGCTGGTATTGGATGGGATACAGGCTGGGTGATAAGTATGTTAAATTAAGTCAGAATGTTCGTAGTTCTTGGGTAAAACGATTGCAGGATATTATTAACAGGAATTTGTATTTAGTCTCAGACCCTCTCGACGATGATAATTTCCTTAAGATTCTCGCCAGTATTGAAAAATACAAACCCAAGATTATAAGAGGTTATCCTGATCCATTGCTTTTTATTGCCCAGTTTAAAAAACAGCATCCTGAGTATGGGTTTATACCATTAGCAATTGCTACGACCGGAAATACCCTTGCTTCTGAAACACGAAAACAGATTGAGGATTCTTTCAATTGTAAAATTTTTGATGCATATAATTGTGAAGGTAATTCTGTAGTATTCGAATGCCCCTCCCATACCTGTTATCATTCAACTGAAGAATATGGCATTTCGGAGGTATTAAATGAAAATAACGAACCAATCACAAAAGGTGTTGGCCGCCTGATATCAACGGATTTACATAATCTTGCCCATCCGTTTATCAGATACGATACACAGGATATGGTTGAACTGGATGGTTCAGATTGCATCTGCGGAAGGAAACACATAAAGATATTAAGAATAATTGGACGTGATAATGATATAATCGTGGCCAGGAATGGACGTAAATTTATCGTTCATAGTTTCACGGGATTCTTCCAGATAGATTCCAGTGAATTAAATCGGTCAATCGATCAGTTTCAAATTATCAAAATGAAAGACGGAACTATCAGATTGAGACTAATTGTAAACAATAATTACAATAATTCAGTTGAAAACCACATAAGAAGTTATTGGGATAGGCAATTCGATCAACCAATTCAGATTGAGCTTGTTGATAAAATTCCTTTAACAGCCAGTGGAAAGAGGAGATTCATAATAAATGAATAACTAATTGCTGGCTTGTTCGTTTGTTTAATGCTGCATAAATGCGTTATCTTTTCTTTTTAGTTCATCCTTCCAAATTTCATGTTTTCAGAAATACTATTAATACACTTTATAGTAGAGGACATTATATTGATATTCTGATAACATCAAAAGATGTACTTGAAGATCTTGTCAAAACTGAAGGTTGGAAATATATAAATATCTTTCCGGAAGGCAGAAAAATAAGAGGCATTTCTCCGTATTTTAGTTCAGGTATTAACTTTGTCCTTACAGTATATCGTTTGCTTAAATTTACCTATCGTAAGAATTATGATCTTTTTGTTACAGATGATTTGTTGGTATACATTGGTAAATGGAAAAAAGTACCAACAATTGTATTTAATGACGATGACCTGAGAGTTGCTAAACAATTTGCTCTTGTACTTTCACAGGCAACATGGATTATTTCACCCGATATTACTGATATAAAGAAATATACGCCAAAGAAAATTGGATTCCCCGGATATAAGGAATTAGCTTATCTGCATCCAAATGTTTTTTCTCCAGATTTGGAAGTGGTGAGACAATTTAATCCAAAGCTTGAACCCTACTTTATCATTAGATTAGTGTCACTTCGTGCATATCATGATGTGGGGATTAATGGATTAACTGACAAATTAGTCATGGAATTGATTGGTCTATTAGAGAAGTATGGAATGGTTTTTATAACATCGGAGAGACCACTCCCCGGGAACCTGGAGAAGTATCGCCTTAATATAGAGCCATATAAGATAGCCCATGTATTATTCTATGCAAAGCTGTTTATCGGTGACAGCCAAACAATGACATCTGAAGCTGCTGTTTTGGGGACACCTGCATTTCGCTGTAACGACTTTGTTGGGAAGATAAATGTAATGGAGGAAAAAGAAATTAAATATGGTCTGTCGTTTAATTATCCACCTTCCAGATTTTATGAATTATTTAATAAAATCAGTGAGATTTTAAATTTCCCCGGTTTCAAGGATGAGTTCAGACATAAAAGGAATATAATGCTTAAAGATAAGATTGATTTATCTGCATTTATGATTTGGTTTTTTGAAAATTATCCCGAGAGCGCAGATCAATACCACAGTAATAATTTTTCTTTTGAATCATTTAAATAGTTTTTGGATATCATGTGTGGAATATTCGGCCTTCTAATAAGGCCAAATACTGATTATCCTGATTATAGCATAAGAAAAGTGTTTCAGAAGCTTGCCAGGGTTAGTGAAGCAAGAGGAAAAGACTCATCTGGGATTACTTTCTTAATAAAAGAATTGAATTCAATTGATCTTATAAAGGGAGATATTAGAATCAAAGAATTACTTAATTCAAATGAGCTTAAAGATTCTTTTGAGAAGAGTTTAATTTCTTATAAGCAAGGTAATGGTTTCAGTGCTTTTGGACACGCTCGTCTTGTAACCAATGGATCTCAACTTCATGAAGAAAACAACCAACCTGTATTTAAAGAGAACATACTAATTGTCCATAATGGGATTATTACAAATCTTGATCAGCTCTGGCAAACGAACCCAGATATTAAAAGAGAATATCTTATTGATACAGAAATTATTCCTGCACTATTAGGAAAAAACCTGAGAGATTCAACGAACCTTGCAAGTATTTTCAAAAAATCTTTATCTAAAATTGAGGGAACCTTTTCAGTCGGTGTAATGTTTAACGATCTGGACCAATTTGTTTTAGCAACGAATAATGGTTCTCTTTATTATTTAACTGACAATAAAACATATATAGCTTTCGCTTCAGAGTGGTTTTTCCTTCATAAAGTAACACGAACCCCTTCGTTTAGATCCTTTCATGGTTCACATGCCATACAACAATTGCCTGCAAATAAAGGAATTATCATTGATTTGGATTCTTTAAATTTAGCATATTTCGATTTGACTGAAACTAATGTCTTCATTCCCGTTAAAACGTTAAATTCTACGTTTAAGATTAAAAAACAACTATTGTTAAATGATAAGAATAAGAGAGAAGTAATAATAGATCCTAAAATATATACATATACCAATGAAGAAACGCGTCTGCATGATTTGCTGGAATATAATCTGGAGGCAATACAGAGAATCAATCGATGTCACCGCTGCTTACTGCCTGAAACATTTCCTTTAATTGAATTTGATGATTCACAGGTCTGTAATTATTGTAAAAATTATCATAATAAGAATCAACCGAAATCCATTGATAATCTGAAAGAAATCGTTGAACCATTTAAAGGCAGAAATGGAAATAAACCAGATTGCATTGTACCTTTCAGCGGAGGTCGGGATAGTTCATATACATTACATGTTGTAAAAAAAGTACTCGGTTTAAATCCGATAGCGTTTACTTATGATTGGGGAATGTTAACGGATCTTGGGAGGAGAAACGCTGCAAGAGTATGTGGAAAACTGGGCATAGAAAATATTATTGTTGCTGCCGATATAAGGGGAAAAAGAAACAACATCAAAAAGAATATTACTGCCTGGTTGAGAAGACCACACCTTGGCATGGTCCCTATTTTTATGGCAGGGGACAAGTATTTCTTTTATTACTCCAATAAAATTCAGGTACAAAACAATATTGAACTGAGTATTTGGGGATCTAATCCGCTTGAGAATACTGATTTCAAGCTCGGGTTTACGGGAATACAACCTCATTTTAATAAAAAGCGTATAGATGAAGTTAAATCGTTCAGTAAATTACGACTTGCTGCTTTTTTCCTGGGTAATTACCTGAATAATCCGTCATATATAAATGATTCTCTTGTTGATACTTTTGGCTCGTTTGTCTCAAGATACATGATAAAACGACATGGATACCTTCAGCTATTTGACTTTATTCAATGGAATGAAAGTGAGGTCGAATCATTAATCTTAAATGAGTATAATTGGGAAAAAGCTATTGATACAAGAACTACATGGCGAATCGGAGATGGTACTGCTGCATTTTATAATTATATTTATTGTACTGTGGCAGGTTTTTCAGAAAATGATACATTTAGAAGCAATCAAATCAGGGAAGGTCAACTAAAGAGAGAAAAAGGCTTAGAATTGGTAATGCTTGAAAACAGACCGAGGTATGAGAACCTGAGGTGGTATCTGGATATAATTGGCTTAGATTTTAAGACAACGATTGTAAAAATTAACGGTATTCCGAAACTATACAAAGAA
>JADDYF010000284.1 GCA_015712185.1 Bacteroidales bacterium | reverse complement strand
AGAATCCTAATTCGACATCCGATTATACGATTGTGGATGGTATTAAAGGGAAAGGCCATTACGTTGGTGTATATATGGCCTGGGGAGTGAATAATAACGGATGGTGGGGTGAAGGTGAAGCAAAGTTTTTCATCGATGGGGATACGAAATTCCCGACAATATGCGGAACCGGAACAGAAGACTATTTCTGCGGATCATATAATTTTGAGACACAAAGGAAAAATGCCGCAGGTGTTGCAGAAACAAACTATACAGAATTCTGCACACCTTATTCAGGTTTGCACCAGGTACTTCGTGCAGATGCACACGACCGGGTATCAAAGCGTTTTGGCTTGTACCGCTGGCATATCATGGATCCGGTGCGGTTTGAGAAGGACCTTAAAGTAACAATCCAGGACCTGGGCTGGAGACAGGGCGGCAGATACCTAGCACAGAAATCGGATATAGCTTCCGTATGCTTCTGGTACCAGGCTGAACCGCATGCCAAATTCCCGGCAATACCAGGGTGGAAGGAACTCGAAGTCTATTAATTGTGATTTAAAACTAATATCAATCTTAACTTAAATCTGAAATAATATGAAAAACATTAAAGGACCGAAAGAGAGTAAAGCTATCGGCCGAAGGAAGTTTATTTCCGATACAGCCATTGCTGCCGCAGCTATCGGCTCCGTCGGGATTATCACATCCTGCAGCCGGAAAAAGGAAGAAGAATTACCGGCGCTTCTTACCAGCGCACCTCCCGGACCGGTATTAAAAGCCGGCCTGGTAGGCTGCGGCGGCAGGGGATCGGGAGCTGCAGTGAACTTCCTGGATGCAGGGCCCAACCTGCAGATAACGGCGCTTGGCGATGTCTTCCAGGACCAGCTCGATAAGTGCCGTGTACAGCTGAAGAAAAATAAGAACGTTGATGTCGCAGATGATAAGTGTTTTACAGGATTCGATGCTTACCAGAAGGTTATAGATTCAGGTGTTGATATTGTCCTGCTCTGCACACCTCCTCATTTCCGCCCTCAGCACATTGAAGCAGCAGTAAACGCAGGAAAGCATATTTTTCTTGAAAAACCCTGTGCAGTTGACCCGGTCGGTGCACGATCGGTGCTTGTTTCGATCGAAAAGGCAAAGCAGAAAGGATTGTGCATGAAAAGCGGTACACAGTTCAGGGCAGCAAAAGATTATATTGAAACAAGAAGGAGGGTGATGAATGGTGCAATAGGTGAAATAGTAAGCGCCCATGTAATACGGAACGGCGGTTCCCTCTGGGTGGTTCATCGACAGCCTGAGTGGACTGATATGGAGTATATGCTTCGTAACTGGGGGAATTTCTGCTGGCTGTCAGGCGATCATATTGTTGAACAGTTCATCCATCAGGTTGACGCTATGAACTGGTACCTGGGTAAAAATCCTGTCAGGGCTATCGGCTGGGGCGGACGCCAGAAGAGAGTCACCGGGGACCAGTATGACTTTTTCAGCATTGAATATATTTATGACAACGGTATGCACACCCATTGCGCCGCCCGGCAGCTCTCAGGTTGTGACAACCTGACCAAAGTGCTTATTGTCGGAACGGAAGGATTCGCTGAAGCAAGAGGTACAATTTATAACCTGAAAGGTGAGGAGGTATGGAAATATCCGGCCCCCGCGAAGGATGATCCCGATCAGACATGGGCTGTGAAAGATCCTACTGTACAGGAACATATCAACCTTGTGACAGCAATACGTAATGGAGAAGTCATAAATGATGCCGAAGCCCAGGTAAATTCGACACTTATTACAATTATGGGAAGAATGTCGGCCTATACAGGCAAGGATGTTACATGGGAAGAGGTTTTTAATTCAGATATGCGCCTTGGCCCGACAACTTATGATTTTGGACCGGTGCCCGGTATTCCTGAAACAGTTCCGACATTCGGTATTGAACCAAGGCCGAGAGGCTGAATTATTATTACTGAAAAGTTTTAAATTATTTACAAAATGGACAGACGTCAGTTTACAAAACAATCAGCTATGGTATCTGCCATGGCAACAGTTGCAGTAATCCCCGGATTTTCTGAGATACTGCTGCCTCTCAAAAGGAATATTAAAAAAGGAATTTATTGGGGCAGCATTGGAGTTGGAAAATCAATACTTGAAAAATTCCAGGCTGCAAAGCTTGCTGGTTTTGACGGTGTGGAAGTTATGAGCCATTTCGACAGAAACGAAGTTCTTAAAGCAAGAGATACCACCGGATTAACTATTCCAAGCGTTTGCGGTGCACTTCATGGAAAAATGCCTTTATCTCATCCAGACCCAAAAATCAGGGAAGAAGGGCTGGCTGGTCTGAAAGTGACTCTTGAAGATGCCAAAGCCTATGGTGCTGATTCCATTTTGCTTGTTCCCGGCCGCGTCAGTGATGTGGTGAGCTATGACGAATGCTGGAACAGGTCTGTTGAAGAGATAAAAAAAATGGTACCTGTTGCAGAAAAACTGAATGTGAATATTGCTATAGAAAATGTCTGGAATAATTTTCTTCTCAGTCCGCTGGAAGCAGCACAGTATGTCGATCAGTTTCAAAGTCCGGTGATTAAGTTCTATTTCGATGTTGGCAATATTGTGGCATATGGCTGGCCTGAACAATGGATAAGGATTCTCGGAAAACGTATTGCTAAAGTTCATATCAAAGAGTACAGCCAGAAGATTGCCGATACGCAGGGAAGACGAGCAGGTTTCAAAGTAAAGCTTCAGGAGGGTGATGTAAACTGGACGGCAGTGATGAAGGCTCTCGATGATATCGGTTACAATGACTGGACAACCGTTGAAATGCCCGGAGGTGATACACCCGAAGGTCTGAAGGATCTGTGCGACAGGCTGGTGAAGATAATCGAAAGTTAAGTGACTTAACTAATAAAAATTAACACAGAGGAAATCCAGAGTGTCGACCCCCCTGCCCCCCTAAAGGGGGATTGAAATCGACGGTTTATCCGCCCTGTAAAAGGGAGATATAAACCCCACTTTAGAGGGCAGGGGGGTAGTTCGTAGCCTTCATGTAAGTTTTTCATCTTTTTATAGTCAATACTTTAATCAATATATGATATGAAAAGGTTATTATATCTTGTAATATTGATACTGATATTTTCAGTATCTTTTTTACCTTCCTGCGAGAAAAAACAAATTTCCAACTCAATTTCCGGACATGAATTTAATAGTTCATATTCAGGCGAATATCTGAACAGGATCGCATTTCCGATAGGAGGGATAGGGGCAGGAATGTTCTGCCTCGAAGGAACGGGAGCCATCTCGCATATGTCAGTGAGGAACCGTCCTGAAGTTTTCAATGAGCCATGCATGTTCGCAGCCATCTCTGTCAGGGGTATTGAGAACGGAACCAAGGTCATTGAAGGCCAGGTGCCTGAATGGAAGCACTTCGGACAGCCCGGTTCAGGCAACGGATCATCGGGAGCAAGCTATGGATTGCCGCGTTTTACTGATGCAACTTTTCTTGCAAGATTCCCGTTTGCGACGGTCGAACTGAGGGATGATGATCTCCCTCTTGAAGTCTCTCTGAAAGGCTGGAGCCCTTTTATCCCGACTGATGCCGATAATTCCAGCCTTCCGGCCGGTGCCCTCGAATATACTTTTAAGAATACCGGCAATTCGGATATTGAAGCGATCTTCTCGTACAATGCCAAGAATTTCATGAGACAACAGGGAGGAAAGGCAAGAGTGAAACCTGTTAATGGAGGCTTTATACTGTCAGAGGAAGGCTCAAAGGAGAATCCTGAAAGGAAAGGCGACTTTGCCATATTCACCGGTGAACCCGGAGCAATCGTTGACCACTGCTGGTTCAGGGGAGGCTGGTGGGATCCGCTGACAATGACCTGGAATACGATACTTAAAAACGAGACAAGGAATACGTTGCCTGTCGATGACGATGCCCCCGGGGCCTCACTCTATGTGCCATTCAGGCTGAAAGCAGGCGGGACAAGAACAATAAGGGTATATATGGCCTGGTATGTTCCCGATACAAACATGAAATACGGGCAGGATTCGAAAGAACCTGATGATGAGGAGTGCGATGATCCGAACTGCGCATGCAATGATCCATTTTATAAGCCCTGGTATGCAGGTAAATTTTCTTCCATAAATGAAGTTGCCGATTACTGGAAAACAAATTATACTGATCTTCTTGAAAAATCGCAGTTGTTCAGCGAGTCGTTCTACAGGAGCACGCTGCCACCGGAGGTTCTTGAAGCGGTAGCTGCCAACCTGACAATCCTTAAATCACCAACGGTTTTGCGGCAGCGCGACGGAAAGCTGTGGAACTGGGAGGGATGCAGCGATAACTCGGGATGCTGTGCAGGCTCGTGTACGCATGTTTGGAATTATGCACAGGCTGTGCCTCATCTCTTCCCTAAGCTTGAGAGAACCCTGCGTGAAACGGAGTTCTTCCCGAACCAGGACAGCGAGGGACACCAGACATTCAGATCAGCCCTTCCGATAAGACCTGTTGCCACAACCTTCTACGCTGCTTCTGACGGTCAGCTGGGAGGTATAATGAAGGTGTACCGCGACTGGCATATCAGCGGCGATACGGAGTGGCTCAGGAAACTGTTCCCAAAGGTCATCGAAAGCATGGATTACTGCATTAAAACCTGGGATCCGCGTTCAACAGGCACTCTTGAAGAACCCCACCATAATACCTATGATATTGAATTCTGGGGACCGGATGGCATGTGCACAAGCTTCTATCTGGGAGCTTTAAAGGCATTCTGCGAGATGGGAAGTTACCTCGGGCATGATGTATCGAAGTACGAAGAGCTCTATAAGAAAGGCCGGCAGGCTATTGAGACTGACCTGTTCAACGGGGAATATTTCTTCCAGAAAATAAGATGGGAGGGACTCAATTCACCCGATCCTGTAAAAGCTTCGGAGGGTTCCTGGACATCTGAATACTCTCAGGAGGCAAGGGAGCTGCTCAGAAGTGAGGGACCCAAATACCAGTATGGGACAGGTTGTTTGTCGGACGGTATACTGGGAGCCTGGATCGGTAAGGTGTGCGGACTGCAAAACGTTGTGGATTCAGCCAGGGTCAGAAGTCACCTGAACTCTGTATACAAGTATAATTTCAGGAATGACCTGACAGATCATTCTAATCCTCAGCGGCCATCGTATGCTCTTGGCAATGAAGGCGGACTCTTGCTCTGCACCTGGCCCAGGGGAGGCAAGCTGTCACTGCCTTTTGTTTATTGCGACGAGGTATGGACAGGTTTCGAATACCAGGTGGCAACCCACCTGATGATGATGGGAGAGGTGGAAAAAGGTCTTGACATAGTAAGAGCATGCCGCCAGAGATACAACGGGAGGCTGAGGAATCCTTTCGATGAATATGAATGCGGCCACTGGTATGCCCGGGCAATGTCGAGCTATGCAATGCTTCAGGGATTAACAGGTGTGAGGTACGATGCCCTGACACAGAAAATGTATATCGACACAAGGGTGGGAGATTTTAATTCGTTCATCTCAACCAATACAGGTTTTGGGAATATCGGACTGGAGAATGGTAAACCCTTCCTTAATGTAGTTTATGGGGATATTACCGTAAAGGATTACGTGATAAATTAAAACAGCAAAGACAGGTGGTCATCTTGAGAGCAGAACTACAGTACTCACATTCTTTATTATAAACATAGGGGCTTTGCCTGATAACCTGAACCTTGAGAGCTTTGACAATTACAGGTTTTAAATATCTGTAAGGCTCCTGACCGGGACCTCGGCACCCTTTCGTTCTGCAGACAGATAGCCTGTATAGATAACGGCTATAGTATCAGCAGCAAGGCGGCTATTGCTCTCAACCGGATCGCCGAAAGCAACAGACCTGTAAAATGCCTCCATTTCGTGCTGATATCCTGTAAACCAGCTTTCGTCGGGAGAGACAGATGACCATCCCTGTTTTGTCTCGGTCTTTTCTACTATATAAACATCACTGTAGTGTTTCTCATCAGGAGTATAGGTCTGCATGGAATTATTCGGACCGATATTGCATATTGTCCTGTGGTTGCTGGTATTAACCTCCATCCAGTTATGAACGCCCCCGAGGACCAGCTCGCTGGCAAAGATATCTGCGAAAGTGCCATCCTCAAAGACTACATGAATTATTGCGAAATCCTCAATATCCTTGTATGTCGTTCGGAGATGGCTTTCATCCTTGTAACCAGGCATTCGTGTGACAGCATGTGTGCGTGCCGATACAGTTGCCGGTCTTACTGGTTTTCCGTTCATGGCCATGCCTTCAACCTGTTTGAGGTAGAGCGCAGCAGAAAGTGGATGGCATCCCTTGCCGATCA
>JADDYF010000263.1 GCA_015712185.1 Bacteroidales bacterium | reverse complement strand
AAGAACAAGCTGGTAATTTACCTTTATAATCATTTTGAAATTTGTTCCGATTAAGTTACTTTTGGGCACCTGTTTCATGTTATGTTAACACTGTCAAAAATAAATGAACAGCAAATCATTTCATTATCAGAGCTTAACCCTATAACATTTTTTACGAATACCTGACCGGATGACTTTTCTGTATATAATAATTGCCCTGGTTCTGATTTTCGATTTTATCAACGGATTCCACGATTCAGCGAACTCAATTGCCACTGTTGTATCAACTAAAGTGCTTTCACCTTTTGCTGCCGTATCAATGGCAGCATTTTTTAATTTTATTGCTTTCCTTGTGTTTCACCTTAAAGTTGCAGCAACTATAGGAAAAGGGATTGTAGAGCCTGATGTAATCAATCTGAATGTTATTGGCGCAGCGCTTATCGCAGCAATAATGTGGAACCTGCTTACCTGGTGGTGGGGATTACCGTCAAGCTCGTCTCATACACTGGTCGGGGGTCTTGTCGGAGCTGCAATTGCCAGTTCAGGTATCGGATCAGTGATTGCCGGCGGGGTTATTAAGATTGTTTTATTCATTTTTATAGCTCCTGTCTTGGGATTTCTTTTTTCTTTCTTTCTTTCATCTGTAATTAGTTGGATTTTCATGAGAGTTCCTCCTTTTGCAGTCGACAAATGGTTCAGACGGATTCAGATTATATCAGCCTCTGCATTCAGCCTGGGACATGGAGGAAATGACGCACAGAAGTCAATGGGAATTATCTGGGTAGCAATGATAACAACTGGTCTTGTCGCTAAAGATGCACCATTACCTCCTACCTGGGTTGTTATCTCATGTTATACCGCTATTGCTCTTGGTACACTTTTCGGAGGCTGGAGGATAGTAAAGACAATGGGTCAGAGAATTACCAAGCTTAAACCGTTTGAAGGATTCTGCGCAGAAACCGCAGGTTCCGTAACGCTGTTTGCTGCAACCCACTGGGGTATACCTGTAAGTACAACACATACAATCACAGGTGCAATAATGGGTGTCGGAGCCCGCAAAGGTGCCTCGGCAGTAAAGTGGGGAGTTACCAGAAAAATTTTCTGGGCCTGGATAATGACAATTCCCGTTTCGGGAATTATCGGTTCAGTAATGTACCTCCTTTTCAACTGGTTGAATTAAATTTATTTATAAAATTCCTGATTATGAATATTGATAAAATTCTTAAGTTCTTCGTGCCGAAAGATCACTCCTTTTATCCTCTTTTTGAAGAGGATGTAAAGAATATGGTAAGAGCCACTGAACTTCTCAAAGAGATGCTCTCATACACTGAAACCGAGGATCATGAGAGGATCCACAAGGAGATCAAGGAGGTCGAGCATATCGGCGACCAGATAACCGATAAAGCGTACCAGCAGCTTAACAAATCCTTCATCACTCCCTTCGACAGAGAAGATATACATGAGCTGACAGCACATATAGATGATGTTGTGGATTCAATCAACGGTGTCAGCCGCAGGATTTGCCTGTATAAACCCAAAAAACTGCTTCCGGTATACAAACAGATGGCGGACATGATCCATGAAGCTGCAAAGGAAGTTCAATTATGTGTTCACAGTCTTAATGATGCCGCTGCAAACAAGAAAGAGATCACCAAAGCCTGCAACAATGTGACTGCGATAGAACATAAGGCTGACGACTATTATTATATTGCTGTTTCAGAGCTTTTTGAAAAGGAGAAAGATCCTGCAGAACTGCTGAAGAACAATAAGATCCTTGAGATCCTTGAGCGATGTGTGGATGAGGAGGAGGATATTACAGACGTAATAAAGGCCATTATGATCAAGATGGCATGAGCTCGGTGCTCGGTTCTGGGTACGGGGTGCTCGGTCCTCGGTTCTGGGTACTGGGTCCTCGGGACCGGTTACCGGTTGCCGGTTGCCAGGTTTTGACACCTTCGGAAAACATAACAACTTTTACTTACTCCTGATCATTGTCAGCACCATCTTGAATTTCTCCACCGCCTTAACTGCATGCGGAATATTTGCAGGCATGATAATGGCCTGACCTGCTTCAAGAAAATATGACTTCCCTCCGATAACAATTTCACCTTTACCGTCAACCACCTGGATCATCGCATCAAATGGAGTAGTATGTTCACTCAATGCTTCTCCCTTGTCAAATGAGAAAAGTGAGATGTTGCCTGTTTCCTTTTTGAGCACTGTCTTGCTTACAATTCCGCCTTCAGAGTATTCTATTGAATCATTGAAACTGAAAACCTTTGCTTTTTCGAATTCGTTAGTTTGCATAATTCTACTGTTAAATTATTAACAAATCAAGCCGTATGAACCCCGGATCAGGTTCTGAACTCTGTTTCAGTTCAGGCATCGGGGAATTATACCTGACCATCGCGTTCGACGTCTTCACCGGCCGCAGATCAAGTTCGACGACCGGGAGCCGATTTCAGGGTTTCTGTCCTGATGGCAGTTCCAGCCCGTAACCCTGCTTTTTATCAGCCTGTTTCAACTTATATGCGAGGAAAATTGCGATTATCCCGCAAAATACCAGGATGAATATTGGTATTGTATAATTGTAATTCATCCTTCCTGCCCTGATAGCTTCGAGATCCGGCTTATTGGCAAGGTCGAGTACTGCACCGATCCCCCAGAAGAAGAGTCCGAGACCCCAGTTCTGTACTGTAAACATCGATGCATACGCCGTACCGAGACGGTTTTCGGGAACTATCTTGGCAACTGACGGCCACATAGCCGCCGGAACAAGCGAGAATGCAATTCCGAGGCTAAAGAGCCCGAGGTAAGCAAGGATCTTTGCACTGAAAAGGGAAAGGGCGATATGGGCAAAAATGAGCAGCAGCGAGCCAAGTATCATCAAAGAAGCACCCCGCCCCTTCTTATCTACATAATTACCAAAAATAGGAGTGAACAGGATTGTTCCGAGCGGTATAAGTGAAGCTGTTTTCGGACCGTTTGAGAACCAGAGCCTGAATGTATCTTTCAGCAGGAATATGAACAAAACAAAAACTGCAAATATTATTACCATCGAGATATTCTTGTTTGCCCGTGTTTTTATGTTTGATGGTACCATCGAGAACGCCAGTCCGAAAATGAACAATGCAAGGAAAATGCTCGAATTTCCGATCGCCTTGCTCCCAAAGAGGATGATATTACTTGCAGGATCGTCAGGAAGGACATAAGAGAAACCGAATTTATTGACAAGCATATCGGGAGCATACTGAATAAACGGGAATACTGCAGCATAAAATGATACACACAGCAGGGCAATATAGATGAATGACGGATTTGTGGCCAGCTTAACAAGGTCGGCAAATTTGAATTCTTCTTCATCCGCATTCTCTGAAACCATTCCGGCTCTCTGCCGGTCGAGCTTCTTGTCAAAGAATGTATAAATGAGGAATAAGATCAGTGCCAGCGCTATAAGCGTTGCGGCAAAGGTCACTGCAGGTGAGACATGTCCATTGGCTATATCGGGAGATACAGCAATGCCGAGAGCAGAGCCAAGACGGCCAAATCCGATATTAATGGCCATTGCAAGCGCCATCTCATATCCCTTGAACCATTTGACGATGGTCCTTGTCGCTACCACACATGTTATCTCAAGTCCCGATCCGAACATTATCCTCCCGATGATCATCATCGTCAGCATCGTTCCATGATCATGACCGAAGACACCGGCTGCCGACATGGCTGTTATCCCGCCTCCGACAGCAGCAAGACCCCCGAATACAAGACCTGCCAGCCTGATGCCCCATTTGTCGAGAACAATCCCTCCGACTATTATCATGCCAAACATATTGGCAATGGTCGTCAGGCCGATAAGCCGTCCGAACTCCTCACTTGTAAAGCCTAATTCTGACTCCATCAGTCCTTTAAGACCCGAAAAGAAATCCTGAAACCAGTAAGTGGCAAACATCAGGGCACTGAGTAATACCAGAACTATCCACCGTAAAGCGATGGAATCGCGAAGTGTCTTTACATTAGTTTCCATAACGAATTATTTTATTATGCCGGTAAATGTAAAAAAATAAATCGGATGAATCCGTTCTTAATCACCACAATAAATGACACTGATTCCGGAATAATTCCTGTTATTGAATAAAAGTTATCATTTATGTTTATTCATAAAAAGATTTTGATTTATTTTGTAAATAATTTACATATGGAAATATATAAATATATGAGGCGTTTATTGATAATTTCATTTGTTCTCCTTACATCTGTACAGGTTTTTTCACAGAGTAACCCGGGTGAAGCTGTAAAATGGTATACTATTCAGGAAGCTGAGAACATGCTGAAAAAAGCACCCCGTCCGCTGTTTATCGATACATATACCGACTGGTGCAGCTGGTGCAAAAAGATGGATAAGGAGACTTTCTCACATAAGGTGATTGCTGATATTCTCAATAATAAATTTTATCCTGTTAAATTCAATGCCGAAGGCAAGGAAAGCATTACTTTTCTCGGACAGAAATTCATCAATGACGGCAAGGCTGGTAATGCTCATCAGCTTGCAGTAGCCCTGCTGAGGGGACAGCTGTCATATCCCACAGTTGTGTTTCTTACTCAGGAGAATAACGAATATGCCATTTCCCAGGTCCCGGGTTTCCGCGAAGCAAGGGACATGGAAGTAATCCTCAGCTACTTTGCCGACAAGGCGTATAAGACACAGAAGTGGGAGGATTTTCAGAAAAGCTTTAAGGGTAGAGTGGAGTAGGATGTCTCCCGGTGCTCGTGGCTTTAGTTTTAACCACAAAGAGAGCAAAGGGTATCACAAAGGGCACCAGGGTGAACTATGAGCTTCAACTATAACCTCGAATTATTTACCCAGAAGATAATTTTCAGGCAGCTGCAGTACCTCTCCGAACTGGTAAACCAGCTTTCGTGAATTGTAAAGAATCTCCGAATCCATAGTAATCCTTATATTGACCACATCGGGAATCCTGTAGAAAAGTTTGTCAATAGTGACATCAGAAGGTACAGGCTGCTGTCTGGAAAGGATGGTCAGATCTTTTGTTTTCTGTTCGGGGATGAACTCAATCAATACCGGAGTGCCGGTCTGACTTGTAGCGACCACAGGACCCGAAACTTCGGAAAACCTGAAAACTGTAACCGGTGTTCCGGAGGATTCTTTTTTCGGGATAATCTGAAAAGTATATGTCCTGTGCTGTGTTATTGTTTTACCTGTAAACAATTCGGTATATTCCTTTTCCAGCCTGTTGATTTCCTTTATTGAAGATGCGTCCTGCGGAAAAACATTTGCCTCGCCGGTCAGGATCATTATCTTCCCTTCGCGCAGTTCCATAAGCCTGCGTGCTGCCCTCTCCGCAAGCTGTTCAACCGAAAGCTTCTTCTTCTTTTCAACAAGGTAGGGTATCCTTACGAATGATGAGTCAACGCTTACTCGTTTGTATGCTGTATCGCTCTGAACCTGATAATATTCATCTGCTCCAAGATCATAAGACATAAACTGATTAATGCTTATTTCATCGCTCTCTTTCTGAGGTCTCTCCCTGTGGTATGATTCGGGATTCAGGTCGAGTATCAATCCCTCCTTTTTCATAGCCAGTATATTTGTCTGAAAAAGCGTATTGGCCTCAATTACATATAATTCTGATGGATCAACCTCTTCATGAGAATTTACTGCGATGCTTTCAATCGTCCATGATTCTTCTTCACTGCTGATCACTTCTGTCAGGCCGAGAAGGTCGCCTGCATATCTTGCATAGGGTCCGGGTATCTCAATGATCCGTTCCATTTCCACCCTGACCGTAAAGACAGTCAGCGGAAGGCCATATACAATAGTACCATTCCTTAAAACTGCAGTGTCAGTCAGATGAGAAACAGAATTCGCCGGTTCAGGCTGTTTCCTGAGTGTCATACACGATCCGGAAAACAGAATTATCAAAATAAAAATCAGTGGTCTGATTATTGTTTTCATGCCTGGTAAAGTTTTACCTGTATAATTAATCATAACGCGACTTTTAGATAAACAAGATATTTGAAACAATTATGGAGTTCTTAACCAGTTAAATGCATCTCCTACGGAACTGATGATATCAGAAGCAATAATCGCTTCGGGGCTCGATTTTTCTGTAGCGATATCGCCTGCCAGTCCGTGAAGATAAACACCTGTTACAGCTGCATCTTCAGGAGCATATCCCTGTGCAAGCAACGACAGGATCATCCCTGTCAGTGCATCACCGCTGCCGGCAGTTGCCATCCCGGGGTTTCCGGTGCTGTTGAACCACACTTTCCCGTCAGGAGAGGATACTGATGTATGAGCTCCTTTCAGTACAACAACACATTTAGTTTCTTTCGAAAATTTAATCTGCCTGCAGAGCCTGGAATAACCGTCACTGGACTTTCCTGCCAGTCTTTCAAATTCCCGGGGATGGGGGGTAAGCACCGATCCTGCAGGCAGGTCAGATATCCAGGCGCTGTTTAACGAGAGGATATTAAGTGCATCAGCATCTATGACCATAGGTTTAGTGCATTTCCGGAACAGATTCTGAAGTATCAGGTGCGATTCCTTCTGAGTTCCCATGCCCGGACCGATACCAACAGCGCTGAACTGATCTGTATTACCTGTTCCGGTTATATATTTTTCACTCCTGTCGTGAATCAGCATAGCTTCAGGGACAGCACTCTGTATAATAAGATTTCCGCACATGGGTACATGGCATGTAATCAATCCTATCCCTGTATGTAAAGCTGCCCTTGCGCCCAGCACCATCGCACCGATCTTACCATAAGAACCACCTATCAACAGTCCATGACCAAAATTACCTTTGTGGGCAAATTTATTCCTTCGTCTGAGCAGGGGTGCAACCAGTCCTTTTTCGAGCAACACGAATGGCGTTTCGGTATCACTGATGGCTGCCGGATGAAGGCCTATGGGCAGCGTAATCCATTCTCCGGTGTACATGGCGTTTTCAGAGAACATAAACGAGAGCCTGGGAAACTGAAAGCTCAATGTAAAATCCGCATTTATGATTTTCCCTGCATCATTGCTGCTGTTATCCTCGCCGAATAATCCCGACGGCATATCAATTGAAACAACAGTTGAATCGCATTTGTTTATCAGCGTTATAATATCTGCAGCCAGTCCTTCCGCCTGACGTGACAATCCCGAACCAAATATTGCATCTATAATAATATCGTCAGGGAAGATAACCGGGAAGTCGTCTGCTTTTTCAATTGTTTTGAACAGTACTGATGTCTCCTCAACAAGCCTCCGCTGGTTTATCTTCCAGTCTGCCGAAGTTGTTTCAGAAAAGTTAAGATAGAAGACAACAGGTTCATACCTGTTAACGGCAAGCAAACGGGCAAGCGCCAGCCCGTCTCCCCCATTATTCCCGGGACCTGCAAAAATAAAAATACGCTTCGACCTCTCAAACTTATTCATATACCATTGCAGCAGCTGACCTGCCGCTCTTTCCATAAGATCAGCAGAAGCTACAGGTTCGTTCCTGATGGTATATTCATCAATTTTCCGTATCTGTTCGCAGGTGAATATTTTCATTCTCAGTCCGTATTGAACTACAAAATTAATCTCTTCAGCCATTAATAAAAAAAGATTAATATATTTGTTTCCGTTCAGTATCAGATTCTTTCCGTTCATACGGAAATTAAGACATGAAGTAATTATTAATGAGTTAAAATAAAGGAGTATGCTTAAAAATCATCCTAAGGGGCTGCTAGTTGCCTTCTTCTCCAATATGGGAGAACGGTTTGGTTTCTATACCATGATGGCAATACTTGTTCTGTTCCTGCAAGCCAAATTTGGTCTTTCTGCCGAAAAAGCAGGAGGAATCTACAGCTGGTTTTATTTCAGCATTTATGCGCTGGCCCTGTTAGGCGGTATTCTTGCTGATTCAACTAAAAAGTATAAGCTGGTAATTCTTGCCGGCATCATAATAATGTTTGGAGGGTACATAATCATGGCTCTCCCGGGCATGACGCTTACTATCACTATCATCGGTCTTATGATAATTGCTTTTGGTAATGGGCTGTTCAAAGGCAATCTTCAGGCAGTTGTCGGGCAGATGTATGACGATCCAAAGTATTCAAAGCTCAGGGATACTGCTTTCATGATCTTTTATATGGGAATAAATGTAGGCGCCTTTTTCGCTCCATTTGCAGCCAACGGAATGCGTAACTGGTGGCTTAAAGTAAATGGATTCACTCATGACGGAAGTCTTCCCTCCCTTTGCCATCAATACATTAACGGAACCCTTACAGACACAACAGTCTTTCAGCAACTTGCAGACAGAGTCAGCCTTAGCGGACAAGCAACAGATCTCTCAGTATTTGCAGACAGGTATCTCGAAGTTTTTTCAAAAGGGTATAATTATGCTTTTGGTATAGCTGCAGTGGCAATGGTAATTTCTCTCCTGGTATATATCATATTCAATAAGTTTCTTCCAAATAAAGAAAAGAAAGTTGAATCTATTGCAGCTGAAAAAGTTGATTTTAAACCACTTGCTCTAATTGCAGCAGTTGCTGTAATAGTTATTACTGCTTTTGGATTACATTTCATAAAACCGTTGGGTGCAAATACAGGGGAACGCTGGATAACCGGATTTGCTTTTGGCCTGTTTGCTGGTTTTGTTACGTGGATAATACTCAGCTCGCGTAAGGAAGAAAGAGCAAGAATAACCGCACTTGTTCTTGTTTTCTTTGTAGCAATCTTCTTCTGGATGTCATTTCATCAGAACGGTCTTACCCTTACCCTCTTCGCAAGAGACTATACTGCCAAGCAGGTAGGCCCCCTCACAAGCCTGTTCTTTACATTGCCCTCAATGCTTGCTGTCATCGGTGCTATTGCAGGTATTGTTATACTGCTATACAAGAATTTAAAGATCAATACTAAAATCGCAGGAGGCATATTATTAGTCATAGCTCTCCTGTTCGCATTATTCTTTACAACCGGATTTGACCCCACCGGTTTGTTAAAGAAGTTCCTCACGGCATTCGGACCGCAGAATTCAATTGCTCCCGAAGTATTCCAGTCTTTCAATCCGCTGTTCATAGTTGCACTGACATTTCCCGTTATGGCGGCATTTGCATGGTTGAATAAAAAAGGAATTGAACCTTCAACGCCAAAGAAGATAGGGATAGGATTGATTATTGCGTCTGTGGGATTTGTAATCGTGCTTATAGCATCTATCGGAGCACCGAGCCCGGCTTCCCTTGGGGGAGCGCCTGTTGATGATACCGGCAGGGTATCGCCTTATTGGCTCATAAGCAGCTATCTTATCCTTACAGTAGCAGAACTATTCCTCAGCCCGATGGGTATTTCCTTTGTTTCCAAGGTGGCGCCTTCGAGGTTCCAGGGACTGATGCAGGGCGGATGGCTTCTTGCAACTGCCGCAGGCAACAAATTACTGTTTGTCGGCACATTGCTGTGGGATAAAATTCAGCTGAGCATGCTCTGGCTCGTTTTCGTAATATGCCTGCTCCTGTCAGCAACGTTCATCTTTGTTATACTGAGACGCCTGGAGAAAGCTGCATCATCATGATCTTCATCAAATGAAAGTTCTGAAATTCGGAGGTTCCTCGGTAGGTACACCGGAACGAATCAGGAAAGTAAAAAAGATAATTGAGTCGCAACCTACTCCGTGTGTTTCAGTTGTTTCTGCTTTTCAG
>JADDYF010000260.1 GCA_015712185.1 Bacteroidales bacterium | reverse complement strand
ATCCTCCCGTTGTCGGTATACTCGGCTATTTCATTCTTTACATCGTATGTCACCGAGTTCGTGTATAGATGCGTCTCTTTATCCACGAGTTCAGCATTCCCTGTCAGCAGCGCCATTTCAGCCGCTCCGTCATAGAACACGTAATCCCCGTAAATATCGAGTGTATCGCCCTGTTCGATATGAATATTGCCGTATGCGGTAACCTGGTTTTTGTCGGGATAGAAGTGAGCGCTGTCGCACGACATCAGAATCTCGTTATGCTCGAGTGAAACATTCCCCAGAAGCCTGTGCCAGTCTTTCTCGGTTTTTATGTCTTTCTCGATGATATCTTCATCAGCATGTTTCAGGTCTATTCTCCTTTTCCCCTGGGCCCTGACCTGGGTTTCCCGGGCATAGAGGTTAAGCGACAGAAGCAGAATGGCTGTGATAAATAACAAATGCCCGGAGATGAAATGATCATGTGGAAACCGTGAACGTCTTATTTTAGCCATCCGTTTGTCTGAAGAAAGTCGCACGATTTGAATTCATCACTTATTTTAATATAAGTGGTTTCAATTTTCTTTCTGATCCACTTCTCATAAGTTTTGTTGCGTTCCTCCGATAATGCTGCATTGGAAAGTATCTGGTAGTCATCCTTCAGGTTTGCCCTGTGGGCAGGTATCTCATTATCCAGTTTAACAATCCTGAATACCTCATTGTTATTTTCGTCGGTGGTCCTGAAAGGATCGGATATTTCGCCGATATTCAGATCTCTTACCTTCACATACATCTGGGGATTAAGCTCCTCGAGTGTGAACCATGTCACACGTTCCTGGGGATTGGTGCTGACGAATTTACCACCGTTTATCCTGCTGTCCTTGTGAGTGGAGAAACGGCGGGCGGCTGTCTCAAAATCGAGGCTGTCTTTTCTTATCAGATCTGCTATGCTGTCGAGCCGGTTCATGGCAAGAGCCGCCTGGTCAGTCTTAACCTTTGGCCTGATAAGGATGTGTCTTGTATTTACGAGGTCTCCTTTCCGGTCAATAAGCTGGATCAGGTGGAAGCCGAATTTTGTTTCAACTATTTTGGATATTGAATTCTTTGCTAGACTGAATGCCTCATCAGCATATTCTTTTTCGAGCTCGCCTCTTGTTTTGTAGCCTACCTCACCACTGTTCTTTGCTGTACCCGGGTCTTCCGAATACATGATTGCCTGCACATTAAAGCTTTTGCCGGCGAGTATTTCGCTCCTGATATCAAGGAGTCTCTGACGGGCCTCTATCCTGTTTTCCTCCATCTGAGGCGGATCGAGCTGAATGATACTTATCTGTACCCTGGCGGGAATTACGGGAATGCTGTCTTTCGGGATAGACGAAAAGAACTTTTTCAAACCTGCAGGCGTGATCGTTACTTTCTCCGCGATACCGACCTGAACTTCCCTGACTGTCTCCTGGTCAATAAGTGCCTTGCGTATATCCTGACGGATCTCGACCATGCTTTTCTTAAATGCCTCTTCCAGGGCAACCTCACTTCCCGCTCTCCTGATTGCTTCATTTATTCTGACATTCATTTCACCTTCTATCATATCGTCGGTGACAATAATACTGTCAATGCGCGCCTGATCGAGGAATAATTTCGATATCAGGAGTTCCTCAAGCACCGAACATCTGATCTCCCAGGTAGATGCTTTAAGTCCGCTGCGTTTGTAATCAATCACCAGGTTCTCAACATCCGAAAGATATATAACCTCATTCCCGACAATTGCTACCACCGCCTCCGCCAGAACCTGCGAATTTGCAGTAAATACTGTAAGAAGCATGCCCGCTACAGCCGTCAGGAATAAAAGGGGATTTCTTTTCATGTAGTTTATTTATAGATTTTAAAAGTATTCTGTTTAAGAGCCTCATTATAGATTCCATTCTCCAGTGACTGGATAAATGCTAACCTCCGGTTGTTCCAGATGATCCTTTTTATATCATCCTTTACAAAGTCATATGGCGCCAGCGAGGATCTGAGCCTGTAATCCCTTATTGACACGAGGTAAATATAGGTTGAATCGCGGTCGTTGGTTTCATAGAATTTGTATCGTTTCAGGAAATATTCCTCGTTATCTATTTCCTGGGGCAGTTCAACTGTCAGCCTGTCCATGGGAACCCATTCTTCGCTGAAATCGTCAAACTTATCGGCAAACTGGTAACACATTGTTTCGAGCTGCTGCAGATCAGACTGTGTATTCGACCGGGCCAGCTGCCTGATCCTGTAAGTATTGGGAGTTTCAACAGGAAGCTTAATAAAAAGAGCCTTTACAATATTCGAATTGAGTGTAAAGCTCTTTTCATTCTCCTTATAATAGTTTTCAAGCTCCGTTTCGGTCAGAATCGTATCCATCCTCTCAAGTATCAGTTGTCTCTGATACTGATATATAATAAGGTTTCTCCACGACTCATCAATCTGATTCTCGATTTCATTTTTCAGTTCCTGCGACAGGTTTTCCTCAGCTTTCTGGAAGAGGAATGCTCTTTTTGCCCATTTGTTTATGTAGTTTTGGATGATGGCAGCGCTGTCTGCTTCGGCTGTTCCGGGTGCCACAACACTACTAAGCTGGTCGCGGTACAGGATCTCATCTCCTGCTTTTGCGACGGGAATTCTTTTAGATTGATTGTTATTCCCGCAGGCGGCAGAAAAAACTAAAATCAGAATTGACAACAATAATTTACTCATTTTTCAAACTTTTCCTTATCTCGTCAAGGACCATGCCATCAGTCTTAACGGCGTATTTAGCCTTTAATTGCCTGATCCATTCATTCTCAAGAAATTCCTGATAACCGGTCATCATTTCCCCCTGGACCTCACTGAATGGTTTTGGCTCCGGTTCAATGATCCTCGATATGACAACAATGGACGGGTAGCTTTTTATCATGCATTGCTGAGGACCTGTGGACCATCGTATCTTATCTATTTCAGGATCATCACCTGTAAACCACTTTCCATCAGAAATTACCAGCAGCGAATCACCTCGCCTGTTGAACTTTGCAGTCATCAGTGAATCGGTCTGAAGCCTCCGGGAAAATTTCCTGTAGGCAGACCATAGTGATTTTTCGCCTTTTGCAGAACGCAGCATATAGATCTTTGCTTCAATCCCCCTGCGAGTAAGATACTCTTCTTTATGTTCCTCATAATACTTCGCAAGACCAGCTGAGTCTTCCTGTACTTTGTTCCAGATCTCTTCGCCTGATACCTCGAACAGCAGTATCCCGTCGTGAAACTCCTTGATCAGGTATCTGAAGTCGGGATACTTCTTTTCAAGAACAGAATTCTCGTAGCTGTAAAGATGATCCGAAACTCGTGTTTCAATCGACTGATTTATAAAATAAACAGGATCGCGGGTAG
>JADDYF010000255.1 GCA_015712185.1 Bacteroidales bacterium | reverse complement strand
TGGATTAATTCTTCAAGATTAACTTACACATATAATGCTTCTAATAAAGTTCTGACTGAGGTCAAAGACTTGTGGTTATCCGGAAACTGGACTGCTGATTCCCGTGTAACAAATACTTATGAAGTAAGTGGTTATTTAACTAACACTTTATCTCAAATCTGGTATGGAGGTTCATCCTCATGGGTAAATGAAACTCAGGAGAATTACACAAACAATGCCGATGGCACTCCATCAGTAATTATAAGTCAGGAATGGGATGGAATAAGTACATGGAACAATTCTAATAGATTTACATTCACATACTCTTCAGCCACCCTCAACCAAGAATTATCAATTGATACAAGGGTTATCATATATCCAAATCCTACGACCGGATTATTAAGAATAAATTCTGTTGAAGGATTCTCTGATAAAGCCAGATTGGAAGTATTTGATTATAATGGACGGATCGTTTTGCAAAAATATGTTGAGGATATTATAAATCAGGGGATTGATGTATCACAACTTTCAAAAGGTGTCTATTATATCAGGATTAAAAATAATAATATTAATTATCATCAAAAGATAGTAATACAATAATACATATTTAATAATTCTTCATCTGACTCATAAGCTGTAAATATATATTTTGAATTACTTCATGACGATCCTTGCCTGTATGAATTCCTGGAAAGGCTGAATCTGCTAAAGAAACTACAAACACGCCGTCCCCCGCTGTTGCGGGGCAGGCTCTACGGGACTCGAACGCCCGAGATCCCTGACATTTCTACAAACATGTCGCCCCCCGCTGTTGCGGGGCAGGCTCTACGGGACTCGAACACAGTGAGGCCTGGCATTGCTAGAAACATGTTATCTCTACGGGACGGGATCTGTACTTCACAATCACTGAGTCTAGATGCAATGCAATATTTATTATTGGAAGGTCGTCTCAGCGGTTATGAGCCGGGTACCGGCGGAATGTTTTGACTTTGGCTTTTTTCTGGTGTAACTTTGATTAAGAACTTAGTTAATCAGGATCGAAGAAATTGATTGAATATTCTTATGTCTAACTTCTTTTTATTAACTAAAATCTTTTAGCTATGAAAACAAAAGCAGTTTTACTGTTGTGCCTTTTTATTGCTATTGGCATGACACAACTTTCTGCACAGGGAGGCATTATGTTCGATACCTTCATTGTCACTCTTCGTCCTGGTGTTACAATGGATCAATATCTGGATTTTCTAAAAACCAAGTACGTATCTGAATATAATAAAAATTTCCCCGGATCAAAATTGACGATAGGGAGTACTGATTCCTGGAGGAAGAGAAATCAATATTCTTTCTTTTATACCTTTGAATCAGATAAGGAATATTCCAAATACTACATAAATGATGGAAAAGACATGTCCGATGAATGTAAAGCAGCCTGGGAGAAAATGGCATCAGTTAAACAGGAAGTAAACAAATACATTTCAGATTCAAAACAAGTTGAAGCTGAATGGGAAAAGTGGATGGATGAAGTAATCGTTAAATAAAATATTCTATTGAGTCCACAAACATTTAAACAATACACTGTTTTACATTAATGATTTTATAATATTCTACGTAGCCCTCGGAAATCAGCTCCTGGGGCTTTGTTATTCTTATAATCTGATCCTTATTTGACTTTGGTATATGAATAGTTTAATTTTACATAAACATATAACAGTAATCTTATTGACTTACAATTCCAATCAGCTAGTATGCCTATCTGGTCTGCCGAAATAAAAGAACTCGAAACGCTATTCTCCTCTTTAAAAGGTCACATTCCTGAATTAGAAAAGGAACTGGAAAGGTTAATCAAGTCTGATGATGAGAACATGATTCTTCTGTATTCAAGAAGGTGCCTGGAAGTTATAATAACTGATCTATGTGAGTGTGAACTGAAGAGACCACGAAAGACAGAACCGCTTAAGGGAATTATTGAAAAACTGCATAAGGAGGATAAAGTACCTTCGCACATTATAAGTTCAATGCATGGGCTGAATGAATTATCAACCTACGGCACCCATCCTAAAGACTTTGATCCTGAACAAATAAAGCCAGTTCTAAACAATCTAACAATAATTATTAAATGGTATCAGAAATATATAAAAAGCCGTACCATTGGTAAAATAATCGAAGAAGTGAAGCCTCAGTGCAAAGAGCCACTGGAGGAAATTAGGAAAGAGAAACGGAAGGAAGCTTTTGAAAAGCCTGTAAAATCAGCTAATCGGAAGTTATTATCGGGAGTTTTGATAACAGCAATATTAGTATTTGCTGCAATTCTTTCCTTTCCGAAAATATTCAAACGTGACACTCTGGAAAGACTGAGATCATCAGGTGAACGGATTTCTGTTGCGGTAATGCCCTTTCAGAACTTGACTAATGATACAATAAAATGGAATATTTATCAGGAAATTATTCAAAATAATTTAACATCTTATCTTTCAGATTTCTCAAAGGATCTTCAGGTAAGACAAACAGAATCAATAAACAGCCTCCTTCAAAACAAAGGGTTTATTAACTATGCATCAATCACACCTTCTTTTGCAAGTACAATCTCACAGAAACTCAATGCAGACGTCTTCATTTATGGAAAAATAATAAAGTCCGGAATCGCAATACGCATATCTGCACAACTAATAGACACAAAAACTGAAGAGATTATTAAATCATTTCAAATAGGTAGTTCCTCTAAAGAAGAGAATCTCCTTCCAATAATAGATTCACTTTCAGCCATTATAAGAGATTTCCTTATTATATCGGTTATGGAAAAGGAAATACCCATGGATTTTCATCAACTTATTTCCACAAACTCTTCTGATGCTTATAGGTACTATATGTATGGGCATAATGCTCATTATAAATTAGATTATCCTGCTGCAAGGGACTGGTTTTTAAGGGCAATAGGTGTTGATTCTAATTTTATTGGAGCTATAACAATGTTATCTTATGCTTATGGAAATGATGGGATGATGAGAGAGGCTAAAAAATGGTGCCTCAAAGCTTATGGAAAAAAGAACTTAACATCAGATCAACAAAGGCTTTTTGTAGATTTGGCTTATGCCACTTTTTTTGGAACACCTTATGATGAAATTAAATATGCAAAACAACTGCTTGAACTTGATGATCAATCGCCTACGTTTTACCGTAGACTCGGTTTCGGGTTTAAGCAATTAGATCAAAATGAGAAAGCAATCCTCGAGTTCGAGAAAGTTTTTGAATTATATAAGAAATGGGGTATAAAACCGATGTGGATATTAGATTATACAGTTTTTGGAGAAGCTTATCATCGAATTGGCAAATATGACAAAGAAAAAGAACTTTACAAGCAAGCAGAACAGGATTTTCCTGATGATCCCTCTGTAATCTACAGACAAGCTATTTTGTCATTAATTGAAAGAGATACATCTGCGGCAAATCGCTATATTGAGAAATACATATCGATCCGAACAGTCAATTCGGAATCCAAAGCTGCTATAACAACAAGTCTGGCTCAGATTTACTCTGAGGCGGGTATTCTTGACAAAGCAGAGGAATATTATCAACAAGCGCTTTCGTTAGAACCTGAGAATCCAGTCAGATTGAATAATCTTGCATATTTATTGATTGATAAGGATCGTGATATAAATGAAGGATTACAAAATGTGAATAAAGCCTTAGAATTAAGTCCTGATGATTATTTTTCCCTGCATTGCAAAGGCTGGGGATTATATAAGCAAGGCAAATATCAGGAAGCATTGGAGATTCTTCAAAATAGTTGGGATTTAAGAATGAAGAATGCTGTTTA
>JADDYF010000233.1 GCA_015712185.1 Bacteroidales bacterium | reverse complement strand
AGGAATAGTGCCAGACCAGGAAATGACAGCAATAATGTAGTCAGGGAGGCTTTCATTATGTCATGAAGCTGTTTTTCGTCATACCAGCTGCTGATCTTCTCCCTGAGTTTTAAAGACAACCAGTATAAAACAGCCAGTGCATACGGAACCAGGAACAGTATGAAAAAGGGAATATAGAAAGCTAATTTATCTGCAGGTATATCCTTGCGGGTGAGACTGAAAATCATGCTCAAACCCATAATCCCCGAAATGATCCCCATATACTGCGCTATTGTAAAGATCTCTTCCTCTACTGATTTCACTTCCGGATAATAATCCTTCCGGAGTGAGAACGTTCTCAGGACAAAAAAGAAGATAAGCAGCGAGAATATTATGTTCAATATGTATGCAATAGTGAGAATTGAGATTTCCGAAATTTCCATACCGGCTCTGTACTCTCTGGCAATCTCATCAATCATAATTTTTTCGACACCAATTGAAAAGAGTGATATTATGCCGATAATCAATAGACCTGTCTTGAACAGCCGCAGTTCCTTAAAATGACGGAAATGCATGAAAATAAAAATAATAGCGTACACATGGAAGAGTAAAACGATTAAATGCCCTGCTCCCATTATATAATCGAGGATGCCAAACCTCGATTTATCGATATTCAGGGCAGCCTCCGGATCTGTATTTACCCTGTAAATGATGAATACCAGACAGAAGAATGAAAGAATGGCGGATAGCAGAAGGATAATGTCATTAGTTTTGATTTTTGTTTTCATAGTCGATGATGTTGTATGTTTTGTTTAAGATTCATTCCTGGTTTTCATCGCTCAGATAGAAAATCTCCTCAACACGTTTGTTAAAGAACCTGGCCAGCTTAAGTGCAAGCAATGCAGAATGAATAGTTTATTTTACATATTTCAAAATATATTTTACATTTCTTTTTAAAAGAGCTACCTCTTTCACCCTGAAGGAAGGGGGCGAGGGGGAAGAGGGTACAGGCACCGTTGAACCGTTAAATCAATGATTAATAACAAAACACAAGATTGGTCCGTCATTTCCGTTAATAATCTGTTACTGTCTTTTGTTTGGTGTATTAAACCCTTTATCATGAGATATAAGTTACTTCTTCTTTCACTTGTCACTTCACTGGCATACGGACAGTTATCGACCGAAGAAGCCAGGAAGTTATTTCACTCATATAAGCTGGGCTCTTATGACTACCACGAACAGTTTGTCGGATACAAAGGTTATGGTGCTCCGTTTATCCTTACATCTGACGGAGGTGCTGCATTTTTCGGCGGTACGGAAGACACCACGGGTTCGTTCGGGCTGGTTGTAAAGCTTGACAGGGAGGGCAGGGAAGAATGGAAGCAGGCCATCCGGCCGCAGTTTGATGATATCGAAACACAAAGTGTCGCTCAGGACAATTCAGGGAATTTTTATGTCTTCATGCTCTCCTATGACAATAAAAAATACAGGGGCGGATGCGAGCGTATCGTTTACCTGAATAAGAACGGAACGGTTGTATGGGATAAAATAATCGGTGTATGCGGGCTGCTCAATAATCCTACAATCGCTTATATCCGGTCACTTGATGATGGCAGGATAGCGCTGCGGGGACATGTGGCTACCCGGAAGCCTGGCCAGGGAAAGGATCCGGAATACCACTACTGGGAAGGCTGGATTGAACCAAAGGGTAAGCTGATCCAAAAAACAGGTGGTATGATTGACTGGGCAAACCAGGACTGGGAAAAGCTGTTCGAACCGGAGAAAGAAGCTGCAGGGAGGTAGCAGAGGCCGGATAACAGACAGCGAGCCTTGCGAACCAGACGTCCCGCAAAGCGGGACTCCTGAAGTTGCATCATTTTACCATTCCACCGTTAAACCGTTATATCATATATGGAAAAAGCTATCAAGCTGGTTCCCTTTTTTAAGCCTGTAATGGTAGAAGAAAAATATCATTGCTACAGGAAGAACCGAAACAGCCACAAAAAGTGACCATTGAATATCAGCAGACCCGTCCAGGAATTCATCCAGTATCATCTCCGTTAAAATGCAAAAACCCGATAACACAATAAATGCCGAAGCGAGTATATTTAATCCATGCAGGTGGGCTATTTTATAAAGGACATAGATAATTCCTGCTGAAATATATGCACATATTGCTACCGGAAGTCCTACAGGAAAGAACCATTCCCGGCCTGTGGTAATCAGGTCAATGAAAAATAAAGCTAACAGAGTAGTAAGAATCAGGGAGGTGACCATCAACAAAGGTTTTTTGTAGGCAAACTGGTAAAGAGTCAGGATTACCCATGCTGTTAATATTGATACATCAGATAATAGAGACCATTTCAATCCTTTACTTATTAACAGGTTGAGGATAGTGCATACGGCGATCCCGGAGAAAGCTATTATTCCGCTCAGCTCCCAGAGATACCTTCTGTTTTCCTTCTTTTGAAGCTGAATGATATCTGAAGGAAAATTACTTACTATATGTTCCGGTTCGTCTTTTCTCCCCGGATCCTTGCCGCAGAGTGGACATATCTTAAATCCGTCATCCAGCTCTACGCCGCAATTGATGCATAAAATCATTCTTTGTACTTTTAATTGTTATTCAAGATCTTAACATGTATACCTGTATCTGAAAGATGACTTAATATATGCCGTTCAAGTTCGCGTGATTGTGTGATATTGCTGAAACAGATCCTCAGCTTGTCCTTGAACGAAATCAGGGCAGTATTAACCTTCACTTTGGGATTGGGTGGTGGCGGAGTGACCTCAATGTAATCAATCAGGTCCTCCATTTCTCCGGGAAGAGTCACCAGTCCGAGATTAGTTACCAGACCTGTCAGGCGTTTTGAGACCACACTTTTGTAAACGGCAGATATTATGATTTTTTTGATGACCAGAGGTAGAATCCTGACAATAAGAAGCTTTTCATAACTGACATTCGATGAAAGAAATCGTGAAATCTGTTTTACTTCAGTATTCAGCTGCATCTGCAAGTGAACCGATTTGATTATCTCTTCAAATGTGTAAGTTCCCAGCCTCATGTCAATTTCCGGTTCTACAAAGAGAGAAAAATTCCGCATTGTCCTGCTCGGGAAAATTTTTCTCATGTTAACCGGTACTTCAATCCTCAGGATTTCTGGTTTCGCCTTTTTATTTTTTCCCTTCTCCGAAAGAAAGATCTGCTCGAGTGAAAAGAGGTATACAGAAGCAAAATATTCGGTGATTGACACTTTATGCTTTCTCGCTGCTTCCAGGATTTCATCAACTCTAACCTCAGCACTCAGCACTCTCAGTTGTGGCCTCTTATTGAGTTTAAAAGGGAGATTCCATGATCTGGAGATCCGGGATGGAGGCGGCAGTTTCTGAAAAAACTTCTTATATCCGTCCTCAATCTCCTCGTCGGATACAGGCGTCGAGGGAAGGATTATTTCTCCCGATGTGCTGATATGTTTACCGGCAAGCGTCAGGTAAGTATAAACCAGGGTTTTCAGGTATTCCAGGGCTCCTGCACCATCGGTAAGTATATGAATGAACTCGACCGAAATCCTTTTGCCTTTGACAAGCACCCTGTAGAGCGGTTCATTTTTTCTGCTTACTGCAAACGCAGTACAGGGGATCTCCTCTTCCACCTGGATACGGGGCAGCTGATCGTTAAACTCAAGGAAATGCCAGAATATTCCGCTTCCCAGGGAACCACCGAAATATGGAAATCTCTTTGAAGTCACTTCCACGGCTTCCCTGATGGCTGTATATCTTACCGGTTCTTTTAAAGATACGGTTATCCGGAACACTGAGGTAAGATCATCTGATAAAATTGCCGGATAAAGTTTCGCAGCATTATCAAGCTTCAGCCACCCTTTTTTCTGAAATGATTTTGTATTAATGGTATACCCTGCATTAGTTATAATGCAAAGATAAATCGTTTAATAAAACACTGGTTGTAAACTGAAGGTCCGAATTACTGTATTATTACCTGGAATGTTTCCTGAAAAATGACCATATCACCTCATTGGCATCGATTTCCTTGCTGGTTTTTCCTACGATCCATTCAGGCAGATACTGAAAACCACCCGGCCAGGTATGTCCTCCGCCGTCAACCAGATAAAGAACTACTTCATTCCCGCCGGCACCGTTAAAATACTCCTTCCTTGTTACTTTTGTCCCATCTTTTGGATCTCTGTCCGGCTCTTGAGTCACAACAGGTGTAAGAGAACACTTATTCCTGTTTACCCAGAATTTTATTGATTCCTCGACAGACAATACTTTTCCCAGTTTTATTCTGTGGAAAAGCCCGTGAATATCACCTCCTTCATATGGGACAAGGGGATCATTTACGTTATTGACGGCCAGTACGGAAACCGGCATGGACGGCAAGCATTCATGTAAAAGCATGATCGGAATATTTCCGTCTACCGGAGCAATTGCTGCAATTTTATCAGACAACTCACAAGCCAGCCGATATGCCATAATAGCACCATTCGAAATACCTGTAACGTAGATCCGTTTCGGATCGGCGTTGTACTCTTTTATCATGTAGTCTATTAATGCAGAAATGAAACCGACATCATCAATGTTCTCCCTGTGAGCACGATCATTTGCCTCTTCATCCATTCTGCCATCATTCCAGTTCAGCTCTATGCCGTCAGGATAAGTCACAATGAATCCATCCCTGTCTGCCATTTTATCAAAGCCTCTGCGTGTGATGAGGACCATGCTTTCACCATTTCCTCCTCTTCCATGTAAAGCAATAACAAGAGGTAACTTTAAAGATCTGTCATAAGATGGGGGAATATGAATAAGAAAATCCCTTTCCAGGTTATTATGTTTCAATGATGCTCTCTGATCAGCTCCGTCAATTGACGGGAAGAATATATTGTTAATTCCGGCCAGAACTTTCTTGAATGCAGACACCCCGGTTTTTATGAGTGAATTGGATTTTCGTAACATCATTTAAGTATTTTCGTTCCCGAACCTGATATCGGGAAGAAGGTATTATTTTATTCTGCCGGAACTGTTCCTGTTCTGGTAACGTTTTCTTGCTTCCTCAACATCTGCATCCAGGGCAATATATATTTTTGTCCTGTAGTCAATAATGACCTCCTTTAACTTTGAAAGATCGGGTGATTTGAAAATATTTTGCTTTTTTTCGTACATAATTCCTTGAATTTAAATAAAAAGTCCCGCTTCTGGCGGGACCAAAAAAATTTAAATGATTATTACAAATAAATTAAGCGAGGCTAACATTAATTGCATTTAATCCTTTTTTACCCTGTACCACCTCAAAGGTCACTTCATCATTCTCCCTGATAATATCCTTTAATCCTGACGAATGTACAAAGTACTCATTTGATGAATTCTCCTCTTTAATGAATCCGAATCCTCTGAATTCATTATAAAATTTTACTGTTCCTTTACTCATAATTTTAATTTATTAATATGGCGCAATGTACGGTTTATTATCGGAATAATACATTTATTTTCAATAAATTAAATTATTCCCGCCCGGATGCCCGATTGCCGGCCGTTGGCGCGATATGATTCATCTTCCAGAAGCATACCCCTTTTTACCTGGCTTGAGATTTATATAAACCGGATTATTCCTGTCGCATACAATCTGACCATCTGCCGTCGGGAAGTCTGAACATGCAGGGATCGATACATCTATTGGAAGAGAGCTTAAGTTCCGACTGAAAAAATCCCATCTGACAAAACCCTGCTTTACGGAATCTGTTCGTCGTCCTGCAATGTGGGACTTCTCAGATTGCACAATTGGACCATCGTACTATTACCGGTGGTCAGCCCTTACCAAGATTCTTTTTTAGTCTGTGGGCTCTCAGACAACAGGGCTTTTTCGACAGATGCTATTGTCTCAGCAGCCCTCGCATTGGTTGTATTGAAAGCTTTCTCATAGAGATCTTTCTGATAGCCGCCGGGATTGAAGGGAAATTGTTTTGAGATCGGATATTGGTAGTGGATATCAGGTGGCTCGCTTCCTCTCACGGATTCATCATAGTGAGTCAGTGACAGCGTGATCTTTGCCCTGCCGTCCCTGAATTCAACTTTCAGGATATGCCAGGTGTCAACGATTGAATTTCTCAGTACGGAGTTCTGAACAAATACTTTCTTAAAAACACCTTTTCCTGTTATAATTCCATGTACGGTATCCCTTTCCAGGATGACTGAATTGACATCACTGTAGTTATTATTAAACCAGTTCATCACCCTGTTATACATCTCTGTTTTGCTCAGATCGGGGCAATCAACTATTTTCTGGCAGCTGACATTTTCACCATCAATTTGCCATTTCTTAATTATTCCCTCACGCATTGTTCCTGTGTTTTAGTCATGATTCAGCAAGGTAGCAAAGTTTTGGCAATTCTAAGATATAGTTTAACGACTCAATTTTATCCCGTCACCTTGCTGAGAGTATAAAACAACAGAGGCTGTCTTAAAATTATCTACATTAGGTCCTTCTTCCTTTGTGATCCTTTGTGGTTAAATGATTTAAGCTTAACCACAAAGAACACAAAGTGCATCGCCAAGGGACACAAAGGATTTTTAAGACAGCCTCTGTTCTGTAAGCCCGAAAGGGCTTAGTAATTATAGGAATAATAATTATTATTAAATACCCTGACAACCCTGTACTGAACACCCCATCTGGTTGTCACAGGCATGAAAAGTATATTGTCATACTCAAGGAAACGACTGCCATTAACTATCCTTACCATTACTCCGCTGGGCGGTAGCTGAGGTACCAGGGCCCCTACCGGAGGTGCTACTACCTCATAGTATCTTCCTGGAGGATTGTGACGGTAGAATATACCTTCGAAGTAGAAAAATGGTCTTCCTTTTACCATTACTGATACACATTCGCGTGGGATATAGCTGACCCTAATTCCATAGGGTGGTGGCACCATCCTGTAGCCTCTGTTATGTCTGGCATAGTAACGACCATTGCTGTACTTATAGTCATGACCGCGGAAATTTATGAATTCATCGCGGTTGTTATATAAATAATAGGATTTCTTTCCCCCCCTGTAATCGTGCAGCCCGTTTGTTTTGGGTGAATTCTGATTCTTAAATTTCCCTTTTTTGGTAAAACCCGGCTGGGCTTCGAGATTAACGGTTCCCGTAAACAGGACCATTAATGCAGCTAATGTTATGGTTAACGTTTTCATGTCTTTAAGTTTTATGAACATTACCATAACACTGAATTCAAATGTCGTGCCAGGTGTAATACCACATCGTTCAATCCCGAACCTATTACACTATTTTACTTACCACGAACCACAAGCTATCAGCTACGAGCTAAGCATCTCCGTTTGGGCTTTTCTTCCGACAGCATCCACAGCGACAATCTGAAATTTCTTTCCGGACTTTACCACATAGCTGAAAGGATCTTTGGAAGTCTGGGGAAGATGGTTGACTGTCGCGACAACCTTGCCGTCGCTTATTATTTCATAATGAGTGATAGGCTCATCACCTGCGTAGCTGGTATCCCATGATAATCTTAAATCTTCGGTCCTGGTCAGCTTAGCATTTCTTGGGGGTGTCAGGCCGGTGTCCGGCAGCTGGAAATAATTTGTTTCCCCGTTACGTGCCCGTGTACCGATCTTTTCCAGCTCCCGTCTTTCATTTTCACTCAGTGCATCTGATTTGATCTGTGCTGCATAATAGTTCCGGACAAGCTGGCATTTAAGGGGATCATCATCTATGTAACCTGTACCTATAATGAGTGTATGTATCCCCGGCGTTGTAAGTACATATTCGATTAATGGCTTGCTCGGAACCGATTCAGTCCCAATAATCCTGACCACATCCTCTGGTTTGCCTGACCATCCGGGCTCTTTAGTATACATTGCACCATCGGCAAATACTTTCATGGCTATAACACCCAAGTTCCTTGCCTGGGCGACAGGTATTACATTGTACTGCATATTAAGATAGCGCCGGTCATTGACATTGATCGCGACCAGCATTCCATCCATGAGGTCCCACTTATCCCGCTGGATCATGTCCATCATAGCCGGAGCATTGTTATGTCCGGAGAATCCCAGGTGCCTTACCAGTCTTTCATTTTTTGGATTCAGTCCGGTAATATTGGTACCATCCCTGAAGTCACGCAGAGCAACCAGTGCACCAAAATTCTCATTTATGTCGAGAGGTGTTTCAAGACCTTTATACACTACATCAACCTCTTCAAAATTGGTAAGATTGTGTATAAGGATCATGTCTACATAGGCTCCTTCAGGATAGCTTCCGTCGTCGTTTCCAAACATCTGCGAAAGAGAGCGTTTCAGGTCAGCCACCGCTCCCTCGCCATGATCGCCGTCTGTGCTGTTCCTCACGTTCTGAAGTTTTGGATAATTACCTTTTGCCCACCTGACCATCGTCTTGGTCGTCAGGAAAATGGATTCCCTCAGTTCCTTGTCATAGCCCTTCTGTCCAGGTATAAGTTTTATTTTCCGGAAGGCCTTTCCATAATTCACCTGGCTCGGACCGTATGCATTCGATGTATCGAAGTAATTTATTCCCAGGTTAAAAGCTTTTAAGATGATCTTCACAGGATCAATTCCTTCCGGAGTCCACATCAGTGAGCCCTGTCCTCCGAGTCCAATTGAAGTAACATCGAAATTGATTCGTCCGAACCGCCGCTTCAGGGGTGAAGGAATGACGGTTGATGTGCACGAAAGTGTGGGTATCAATGAAACACCAGCTGCAGCTGCTGCTGAAAGTCTCATAAATTCGCGTCGCGAAAGTCGGGATCTTTTTTTTATCGAAGCCATGGCGTTATTGGTTTTGTTATGATTGGTATCTATCTGCAAATCTAAGAAAAGCTGTTTTATTTACTGCTAAAAATTCCTGTTTATTAAAGACTATGATATACCCTATGCAATGTTTTAATGAGAAACTTGATTTTGGATTTTTAAATCTTAATTTTGAATAATTAACCACTAACCACGATTGGCTTAAAACACCGTTTGCCGGGTACCGGCCATCTTGTATAATGAGAACTGATATCCATGTCGGTATATTTAATGTATTCATTTTCCTCGGAGTATTCCAGGGTTTTCTTCTATCATGGTTTTTTATAAAAAATACTCATAACAACAGGAAAGCCAACCTTTACCAGGGTCTGTTGCTGCTTTCCATGTCACTTGCCATTTTTGAAGAATGGCTGAATAACACAGGATACATTGTCAAGATATTGTCCCTGACCAATTTCACCGAACCATTGAATTTTGTACTTGGCCCGCTTTTTTACCTTTACATTAAAAGCAGCCTGTATCCGAATATAAAGAAAAAAATTACACCACATTTCATTCTTTTCTTTTTCTGGATATTTTATATGGTCTTCGCATTTGTGCAGCCGGATGAATTCAAGTATAATTCATATGTCGAAACCAAACACCCCGACTGGGCTTATCTTGAATATGTTTCCAGGATTCCCGAGGATCCACTTCGATTACGAGGATATGTCAACCAGATGACAATAGTCCAGGTTGTAGCTTATTTTATCGCTGCCATAATAATACTACTTAAAAAATTCAGGGCTTTGAACCAGTCAGTTTTAAGGACTGACAATGAATTGCTGATAATTCTCAGGAACACCACACTCCACTTCCTCATGATCGTAGCTATTCTTCTGGCAACAAAACTATATTTCGGTATGGAGAGCGATATTGGCGGATACCTTATAGCCACATATGTATCGTTTATGATATACTCAACAAGCTATATGGTGCTGAACCGTTCCGATTTTTTTGATACTCCTGGATCATTTTTCCAGTTCCCGGTAATCAAATATCAAAAATCTTCCCTTTCGGAGGAAGTAAAAGAAATAATCCTGGCCAAGATCATAAGAGAGATGGAAGGAAATAGCTATTACACAAATAACCTGGCCTCTTTATCCGGACTGGCAAAACAAATAAATGAATCTTCCCATCATGTTTCACAGGTAATAAACGAGAAGATGAATAAGAGTTTTTTCGAACTGCTTGCATTTTACAGGGTGGAACATGCGAAAAAGCTTATCCGTGATGATAAAAATGCAAAACTTACCATTGAAGAGCTGGCTGAACGTGTCGGTTATAATTCCAAATCATCTTTCAACAGTGCATTTAAAAAATATTCCCTGAAAACACCTTCAGAATACAGAAAATCGTTACCTGATCTGTAACATTCAGATCTTCTGATATTTTAATCTTCTATAATCTTCCATTTCCGTCTTTCCCTATAGGCACGTACATCGTTCCGATAGGCGGATTCGTTCCGGTCCGTTTTCTGATTTTATGTTTGCTGAGAAAACAAAAACAGGCAAAAATGAAAACTGATACAGATCAGACAACAAACCGGAAGAACCCGGCGAAAATATTACTTACAGGAACCTATATTCTTATGCTCTCCTCTATGTTTATCCTTCCTTTTTTCAGCAAACCGAAACTGTCAGTTATCAATAATACATTAAGCGAACTCGGGGCACAGTCATCTCCTGTTTCATGGATAATGAACTCAACATTTGCACTCCTTGCAATGAGCTCAGTAATTTCAGGATGGGGATGTTTTAAAGGTTTTATCTTCCACCGGACAATCCTGATGTTTTTTGGTATTTCCCTGTTACTTTCGGCCATCTTCAACAGTATTTCCCAGGTTTCTCATATCAGCTATAACATAGGTGAGAACGGCTGGCATACATATTTTAGTTGTCTTTCCTGGATAAATTTTATTATCCTGACTTTTTCCACAGCTCTTATACTGAAGGAAGAGCCGGACAGGTTCCTGGCAGGAGCTGCCGGTATTTCATCCATCTTATTATTACTCATTGTATCTGAAGCTGTAAATACGGCAGGCATCTGGCAAAGACTACAATTTATAATCTCTTTCGGATGGATGATAAACGCATTTGACATCCACAACCGGGAAAACTTGAAACACAACCCATAAACAGATTATTATTATCTGATTATCTGATAAATAACATATTACTAACTTAAAAAATCAAATGTCATGAAAACAAGAATTAAAAATCAGAAAATGAATGTAAACGGATTAGTTATCGTTTTGACTGTTACACTGATGTTCTTTTCAGCAGGAGCATCCGCGCAGGACCAGGATCCCACCAGGGCTTTGTTCAAACCGGGCGTTGAGTTCAGCGAGCTCTGGACTCCGGAAGTTAAAGTCAACAGGATTCAGGGCGACATTGGAACACTTATCGGATTTTACGGAGGTGTATTGATAAACCGCACTTATCTTATAGGTATTTCAGGTGGAGTGAATCTCGGGCATCCCAGGATTAACTATGGGTATTTCGGAGGTATCGCCCAATATATTTATAAACCTCAGGACCTTGTACACTTCAGTACCCAGATACTCATGGCATACGGAACCACAAAAGATTATGAGAATCCGAAGTCGGGGCTTATGGATAATTTCTGGAATATCTCAGGCGCCCGTTTCTTCCTCACGGAACCCGGCATTAACATTGAAATTAACATGAGCAGCAGGACTACTCTGGTTGCCGGAATTAGCTACAGATATGTCTGTGGTTTAAATGAGAATGATGAGAATGTTTCAATCACCAATGTTACAAACAAGGAACTGAGCGGAATCAATTTTAATATCGGTTTGAAATTCGGAAAAAAGATTAAAGTTAAATAGTCTTTATTGATATACTGAGTTAAAAAGGCAGGCTGATCTGTTAACGGTCTGCCTTACTATTTTTCCCCCTCTGACAAATGTTCTTCTTTCTTAATTCCTTCTCGCTCCACACTACGAGCAATGAGCAATTGAACCTTCCGACAAACCTTTTAAACCTTCCTCAACCTTACTCATACCTGATGACCTCAGCAGGATTCTCCCTCGCTAACCTTATAACATGCCAGCCTACAACCGCAAATGATATAGAAAGAACAATCAGCAGTACATTAAGGAAGACTGCTATTCCAATATCAACCCTGAATGCAAAATTCTGCAGCCATTTATTCATTACCAGGTATGAGACAGGCCAGGCAAAGACAACTGCTATCAGAACAAGCTTTATCATTTCCCCTGCTATCATTACCATGATAGTTACGGGCTGTGCTCCGTTCACCTTCCTGAGAGCCATCTCCCTCGAACGTTTTTTTGTTGCAAAGAATGAGAGGCTGTATTGTCCGAGGCAGGTAAGTATTACCGCCACTATCGTCGAGAAGAAAATGATTGATCCCAGGTTCCTGTCAGAGCTGTACATATTATCTATCCTGTCA
>JADDYF010000204.1 GCA_015712185.1 Bacteroidales bacterium | reverse complement strand
AAGGGATGCCTTTAGCTTCTCAAGTCCTGTCAGTCCGTCAATAACTGCAGCTCTTACTTCATCTGACCCTGCCATTATGGTAATTTCCCTGAAGGTACCGCCTGTCCGGATCCGCTTAAAGAGCTGTTTACGTGCTGCATTGCCGGTATTTACCATATTAAGCGACCGGAGTATTGCTTCAGTAAGACCGCCTGATATTTCAGACAATGCAGCAGATGAACTGTTTCCTTCGAGCGGTTCGTCAGCCGGTTCACCTCCTGTAATTGCCGGATCTATCCCGTAAAGTCTTATAAGCCTGGCCAGTTCTCTGACTGTGAGCACTGCATCAACGTCACTGATCCCTTTTCTCATCATTCCTTCGCGCCTGGCTTCAAATTTCATTGCCATACACGGGGTTATAGAAACCGAATAGATCTGTTCAGGTTTCAATCCTGCCTGTCCTGCTACCACACTCTTAATCAGCGATCCGGTTATCTGTTGCGGGGATTTAACAGTTGACAGCTGTGGTAGAAGTGCCGGCAGAAACTGCTCGGCATATTTCACCCATGCGGGGCAGGCTGAGATGTAAAGAGGGGCACCTGTCTTTGATTTTATTCTGTCTGCGAGCTGATCAGCAATCTCTTTAATGCATATGTCAGTCCCGGCGCCTGTTTTAAGAACTTTATCGAAACCTATTTTACGGAGTATCGCATTCAGTGTCCTGTCAAACTCCCTGGTGTATTTTATTCCCAGTTCTTCAGCAACTCCGGAAGGTACGACCGGTGAATACTGAATCGCTTTCAGTATGCCTGGTTTATTAAGATATTCCTGAACTTCTGTGATATAATGCCTTTCATGAAGCGCTCCTGTCGGGCAGACCTGTACACATTGTCCGCAATGTATGCAGCTTGAAAAGTTGAAATCCCTGTCAAGCGCTGCTCCTATATGGGTTTCTCTTCCTTTGTTGATGAAATCCAGTGAGTTTGAGGTTATCACCTCTTCACAGATCCTCACACACCTCCCGCACAGAATGCATTTTGCCGGTTCCCTGACAATCGCGGGGCTTGACTGATCAAGCCGTGACCGGATCTTCATTCCGCGGATACGTCTTTCCCTTACATTAAGCTCTTCTGCGAGCTGCTGGAGCTCACAGTTAAGGTTTCTGTCGCAGTACAGGCAATCATCGGGATGGTTTGAAAGAAGGAGCTCCACTATTGTTTTCCGGGCGTTAATAACTCTCGGCGAATGGGTCCATAATCTCATCCATTCCTCCACGGGTTGGGAACATGCTGTTACCAGCCTGTCGTATCCCTCAACCTCCACAACGCACATCCGGCATGCTCCTGTAGGTGTAAAATCCTTCATACGGCACAGGGTAGGTATGGTTATCCCGTTGCGGTAAATGGCTGAAAGAATCGTTTCACCCTTCTCCGCCCTGATCTTCCTGTTGTTGACCTGAATTGTAATAAACATAGCCACTATTTAACAGTTATAGCACTGAACTTACAGATATCAAAGCATATACCGCATCCCGTACATTTTTCACCGACAATAAAGAATGGCTGCAGCCGTGTTCCGTAGATTGCATTTACCGGGCACTTTGGGGCACAGGCTGTACACCCGGTACATTTGTCAACATTGATTAAAAACGTTCTCAATCCCCGGCAGATATTGGCCCTGCATTTCCTGTCGAAAATATGCTCTTCAAATTCCTCCCTGAAATTTCTGAGGGCGCTGACAAAAGGATTTGGCGCCGTTTGTCCCAGACCGCAGAGCGATGTATCCTTCATGACCGATGCAATATTTTCGAGCTGCATGACACCCTTGAATCTCTCGAGTGTCGTTCCCGAATCATCATCATCGGGTTTTCTGATCACTCCCTCGAGTATTTCGAGCATACGGCCTGTTCCTTCACGACAGGGTATACATTTGCCGCAGCTGCCATTCCGCATGAATTCCATATAGTATCTTACAAGGTCGACCACACAGGTATTTTCGTCGATTACAACAAATCCGCCTGCACCCATGCCTATTTCTTTAGATTTCAGAATTTCGTAATCGATAGTCAGGCCGAGGTTATCTCCCGTTATATAGGAACCTGAAGAACCTCCCAGCTGAACAGCTTTAAATGCCCTGCCCTCCTTAATGCCTTCCCCGATATCTTCGACAATAGTCCTTATTTCGGTTCCCATTTCAACCTCAACAACACCTGTCATCCGGCATTTTCCGGTAATTGCAAACAGCTTTGTTCCCGGACTCTTCTGGGTGCCAAGAGCCCTGAACCATTCGGGACCGTTCTGCATAATTACAGGAACATTCATGAGTGTTTCCACATTGTTTATAACGGTCGGCTTGCCGAAGAGGCCTGCAGTTGTCGGGTAAGGAGGTTTAAGCTGCGGCATTCCCCTTTTTCCTTCAAGACTGCTTATCAGAGCTGTTTCTTCGCCGCACACAAAAGCTCCCGGTTCTTTCCTTATCTCAATGTTGAGATCGTAGCCGCTGGAGAAGATATTACGTCCAAGCAGACCATATTCCCTGGCGTCATCAATAGCTTTCCTGATCCTTCGCCATGCATGCTCCGAACCCGATCTGAGGAATATAACAGCGTTTGAGGATCCTGTTGCATAAGATGCAATGGCTATCCCTTCTATCAGCCTGTGCGGATCACTTTCAAGGAGTGTCCTGTCGGTAAATGCTCCGGGATCGCTTTCTTTGGCATTGCAGATGAGGTATCTTGAGGCCGAACCGGAATTCAATGCCTGCTTCCACTTAAGTCCTGTAAGATAACCTCCTCCGCTTCGGCCCCTGAGACCGCTTTTCTCAATGAGCGTGCAAACCTCGTCATAAGTATAGTTCCTGATGGTCTTGACAAATGCCCTGTATCCTCCCCGGGCTATGAATTCCTCAATATTTTCAGGATCATAGCATCCGCAGTTTTCCAGTACAATCCTTTTCTGTCTGCTGAAGAATGGCATCTCTTCAATGAAGGGGATTCCCGGCCACATTTCATAACCTCTTGTACCTTTCTGTCCGGCAAGATCATCCTCGCTTATGTCGTTGTGGAAAATGCCGTTGAGAAGTGAATCAACTTTATCTTCAGTTATATTTCTGAAGAACAATTTGTTCTTGCCCGGAAGCTGTATGCAGAGAAAAGGTTCAAAATTTACCGGTCCGGCACATCCTACTCTTACCAGTTCAGCAGTTTGCCCGTTTTCACCGAGATAAGTGCTGATCGCAGAAAAGGTTCTTTCCGATCCGGAAATAATGCTGCTTGTACCTGAAGAGAGATAGATGACCGGATTGCTGATTTTTTCACGACGGATCTGCTGCAGTCTCCTTTCAGTTTCCGGCAGCAGAGTGTCTGATTCAAATAACAGGACCTCCCCGATAAGGAATTTCTTCAAATCTTCCATTCAATCATTTTCAATAATGAACCTGAGCTTTTTAAGAAGATCCGGCAGTTGTTCAGTCTTAACTCCGGTGTAGTGTTCTCCGTTGATGGAAAGCAATGGACCGTTGTTGCAGCCACCCATGCATGTGACAATTTCATAACTGAAAATCCCGTCCCTGGATGTTTGTCCGGGCATCAGACCAGTCTCTTCACTGATTTTATCAATAATATTCCGCGATCCGTTAAGATAGCATGATGTTCCGTTGCAAATCCTTATCTGTACCTTTCCTGAAGGTACAAACCTGAACTGATCATAAAATGTCGCAACCCCGTAT
>JADDYF010000150.1 GCA_015712185.1 Bacteroidales bacterium | reverse complement strand
AATGCTGTACACCAAAGGCGAGGTAATCGGAATTACAGATACCGGGAAGAAGCCTGAACCCGGAAAAGGTATTCTCAGTACCGCAAGTCTCACGGTCAAAATAGATCCGTCTGCTGAGTGGCCCCAGATCTTTGACGAAGCATGGAGAGTAAACCGCGACTATTTTTATGATCCGGGAATGCATGGTGTCGACTGGAAAGCAATGAAGGTAAAATATTCTCAGTTTCTCCCCGATCTAGCCTGCAGAAGTGACCTGAACAGACTGATTCAATGGATGTGCAGCGAACTTTCTGTGGGTCACCATAGAGTTGGTGGAGGTGAACGTCTGAATAATCCACAGAGAGTCGGTGGCGGTCTTCTGGGAGCCGATTTTGAGATATCAAGCAACAGGTACCGGCTTAAAAAAATTTACGGAGGACTGAACTGGAATCCGGACCTCAGATCGCCTCTGACAGAACCCGGACTTAATGTAAAGGCCGGCGATTATATCCTGGCAGTTAACGGTAATGATCTCACCGCAGCAAAAAATATTTACAGCTTGTTTGAAAACACTGATGGCAAAATTGTAGAGCTGACAATCAGTGAAAAGCCTGATTATACCGGTTCAAGAACAATAGAGGTCGTCCCCATAGGAGGCGAATCGGCACTCAGGAACCGCGACTGGGTGGAAGGGAACCTTCGGAAAGTCACTGAAGCCACTAATGGCCAGGTGGCATATGTTTATGTCCCGAATACTTCGACATCCGGACATGAATATTTCAAGAGATATTTCTTCCCGCAGGTTAACAGGAAAGCCGTTATTGTTGATGAAAGATTCAATGGCGGCGGATCACTTGCTGACTATTATATAGATATCCTTCAGCGTCCGCTGCAATCTTACTGGAACATGCGTTACGGAATGGATCTGAAGTCTCCAAGTGGTTCGATCCAGGGTCCGAAAGTGATGATCATAAATGAATATGCAGGGTCGGGCGGTGATATGCTTCCCTGGATGTTCAGAAAATTTAAAGTCGGAACACTCGTCGGTACGCGCACATGGGGCGGCCTGGTAGGTACCCTGGGATTCCCCGAATTTATTGACGGTGGTTCCGTAACAGCTCCGAACCTTGCTATATGGACAAATGAGGGATTCATAGTTGAAAATGTCGGAATTTCACCTGACGTGGAAGTGGAACAATTGCCTGCAGATCTCATAAACGGAAAAGATCCGCAACTTGAAAAGGCAATTGAAGTTGCCTTGCAGGAACTTAAGAAAAACCCTCCGGAAACTCCTAGAAGACCGCCTTTCCCGGTAAGAGTAAAAAAATAGATTTTAAAACTGATTTTTAACCGATGTACACATATCAGTACCTGCTCGACTTCACAAAAAATGTGTTCCGGAAGATGGGATGCAGTAAAACACATGCAGAAATAATTGCAGATGTTTTCCTTGCCGCAGAACTACGCGGACATGCCTCCCACGGAATGATTCGTATTAAAGACTATTTCGAGCTCTGGAAATCCGGCAGGGTAAATGTAAATCCTGATGTAAAAATTGTTCATGAATCTCTCAGTACAGCCGTCGTTGACGGGGACAATGCAATCGGAATGGTGGCTGCAAAAAGATCTATGGAGATAGCAATTGAAAAGGCTTCAAAAGCAGGGACCGGCTGGGTGGCTACGCGCAATTCAAATCATTTCGGGATAGCCGGTTATTATTCAATGATGGCATTGAGGCATGATATGATCGGCATCTGCCTCACAAATGCCAATCCCCTTGTTGCCCCGACGTTTTCAATCAGCAGGATGATGGGTACAAATCCGATTGCCGTTGCCATACCTTCACTTACCCGTCCGCCTTTTGTTGCTGACTTTGCCACCACTCCGATTGCAAGGGGAAAGCTGGCTGTCGCGGAAAAGAAAGGTGAGAAAGTACCATCGGGATTAGTACAGGATAAAACGGGAAAACCATCCGAGGATCCTGCGATTCTGAAATCAGGCGGCTCGATGCTGACTCTCGGAGGCGACCGGATCCACGGTAGTCATAAAGGTTACTGCCTGTCTGCAATAGTGGATATTTTCTCCGCTGTTTTCAGCGGAGCCAATTTCGGACCTTTCGTTCCACCCAGTGTGGCCTATCTTCCGGTGCTCGACAAAAAAGTTGGCGAAGGGACCGGCCACTTCTTCGGTGCAATGAGCATTGATGCTTTTCAGCCTGCCGATGAATTCAAGGCTAAAATGGATGAATGGATAGATATCTTCAGGGCAGCAAAGCCGGCTGAAGGACAGGACCGTGTCCTAATCCCCGGCGATCCTGAAAGAGAAGCAGAAGAAAGAATACTCAGAGAAGGAATAGAGCTTGTTCCTGCTATCAGGGAAGATCTGATTTCGATAGCAAAGGTGTTAAAGTTAGAATTCGAATAAACGTATGGGTATTGTTGAAAAATCCTTTGAGTCCTTTGCGTTTTACTTTGTGTTCTTCTTATTTAAACAGGAAAAGATTCAGACATAAGATTGCATCATGCTGATTCTCCTTCCGGTAATAGTCTGATATCCCTTCATCAGGTTAGCGGTTGTACATGAATGTACAGGAAATATTTTGATTATATCACCCGGTTTAAACTCGTTTATTACATCCTCAGGTACACTCACTACTCCATGCTCCTGTGAAATACTCTTCAGGGAGGAGCCCTCTATAATCTCCCCCCAGCCACTTTCATTATTCCTGACAACCTTCCCAAATATCGTAATCCCGTCGGTATCTGTAATATTGTCTTTTGCAAAATGGACACTGCCGCCATAGATCACAATCTCATTCCTTTCCCTGTGGACAGCTACAACCGGACATGCCATCACAACTGCTATCTGCTGAGGTGAGCATGAACCAATAATTACCTGTGAGTAATCATAAAAAACATAATTTCCGGGCCGTATCTCATCAACCATGGAGAAATCCTCCACTGCACTGCAAGTAGGGGTGTCGCCAACAGAAATAATAAGACCGGGATTTCCGCCAAAAAATTGTTTTCTAAGACTCACCATCCTTGAAGTGCTTTCATTGTGAACATTCTGAATCCCGGTAATACTTCGTGAATTATAGCTGTGTCCGGCATGTGTAAGAAAACCACCGAAGGATATGTTATCCATCCTTTTTATCTCATTCAGTATTTCAGATATTGTTTCATGATCATCCCAGCTGACACCGGTCCTGTGAAGGCCGACATCCACTTTAATATAAACACTTACATCCGATCTGAGCCGTTCCTGCAGAAGTCTCACAATTTCAACTGACTCAACAAGCAGTGATAACCTTATTCTCTTTGCAAGGTTGTTTATTGTCTCCATTTCAAGGATATTAACGGGAAATGCCACGAGGATATCCTTCCAACCATCATTCATGAAATAATCCGCCATTCTCAGTGAGGAAACCGTAATCTTTTCAGTTCCCTCATCCCTGAACCAGTTACCGATTTCGTGCGACTGATGAGTCTTAAAATGAGGCCGTAATGTAATATTGTTTCTCCTGGCTTTTTCAGCCATTCTTTTTATATTGCTGCGGCAAATCTGCTCATCGAGCAGAAGTGTGGGCGTGGTTATCATAACCGGATAATTATTTCCTCAACCCTGGATTATTTAACAAATGCGACTGCCTCAGCTTCAATAAGACAACCATAATGCAACTTACCGACCGGAATTATGCATCTTGCAGGTTTGTGCTTACCGAAAAAACCGGCGTAAACCTGGTTTACCTGGTCCCAGTAATCCATATCGGTAATATAGATCCTTACCTGAAGCACATTGCTTCTTGAACTTCCTGATTCCTTTAAAAGGAGATCAATCTTTGAAAGCACAAGTTCGGTTTGTTTTTCGATAGTTTCCGGCACCTTTAATGTTGCAGGATCTATCGGCACCTGACCCGATAAATAGAGTAATCCGCCATGTTCAACCACGGGTGAATAATGACCCTTAACTGCCGGCATCCTGTCGGTGTGAATTGTTTTCATTTTATACTGTTTTTAGATTTATAATTATATCATATTCCCCAATTCTTGTTCGGTCCTTTGAAATATGCAGCGGCCACAACCATTCAAACACACCAACGAACTTGCTTTTGTTTTGACTGCGAACTCATTGATTCATAAATTCCTGGTCCTTCAGAACCTGCAGAAACAACCTCGAAAAATGAACATTATCGTCTTTTTTATACCTCACATCTGCGAACACCTGTGCAAGTGTTTGTTTATTATTCTCCTTCACAAATTGTATTGAATCTGCTCTGCCCTCTTTCTGGCTGTAGTATAAATCTATATCGCTCGTTGAATAATCCTTATAATATTCATAATGGATAACAGCTTCCAACGGTAATCTGTCGACCTGTCCGGGACGTTCAGCAGGCCATCCGAGGGTGACGGTAGTAACAGGTACA